>NZ_AMPR02000222.1:0-4741 GCF_000307735.3 Cupriavidus sp. HPC(L)
CACCGGCGGCTTCTTTTCCTCGGGGAACAGCACCTGCTCGCCCAGCGTTTCGCGCAGCATCTTGGCCAGTACCTGCGCATCGGTGCGCACGTCCCCTGCCAGCGCGCTGTCGTCGCGCAGCTCCATCACCGAGCGGCGCGCTACGCGCAGGCCGCTGACGGCCAGGATGCTCTTCGCCTTGCGATCGTTGCTGTCGCGCTGCAGTGCCTCTTCGGCAGCGAGGATGGCCTGCGGATATTTCTCGTCGGCGTACTGGATCTGCGCGATCTGCGACCACGGCTCCTGGCGAGCGGGGTTCGCCTTCGCGATCTCTTCGTACAGGCTCACCGCCTGTTCACGCTGGCCACCCTTCAGGGCCGCGTCGGCCTGCGCCATGCTTTGCGTGAATGCCTCTTCCGATTGCGGACCCGAGGTGCTCCCTGTAGAGGCGCAACCGGAAAACAATGCGGCGGCACCAATGGCAATTGCAAAAGATCGTGAAAAGCGAAAAGGGATCATGGCTCTGACCGTCGCGTGGCTTTGTTGTTGACGTATTGTTCAATGCCTTCTCCGCGCTGGATAAAACAAAGCGGAGTAATTGATTGGTAAGCGATATTGGCCCAATCGGCGCGCAATAGTACACTCTGCGCGTCGCCGCTGACAACCATACCGAGGGTAGGTTCCAGACAGTGAATTAAATGAAACTGAACTCTGGTTTTCGTGCGGCAATGCATCGTTGTGCAAGCCATTACATAACACCGCCGCCAGACGTCAGGGTCGCCCGCCACATAGCACAGGCCAATAAGAAGAATCCGATTTGTATGACTTTTTTACAATTCTTTATAAAACCCCGGATAGCACTGGCCGGGCTGGCCGTCGTCACGCTGGCGTCATGCTCCGTTGGTACGCAAGTGCTGGCCGGCGCAGCCGGTGGAGCGCTGGAAGCGTTGGGAATCAAGCCTACCAACGTACCGGATGCGCAAAAGCCGCCGCGGCAGGTACCATTGCGGCTTTATGCCGGCAATAACCTGAATGCGGCCAATGACAACCGCGCCGCGGCATTGGTGGTACGGGTTTACACCTTAAAGGAATCGACCGCCTTTATGCAGGCGCCCTTCGACGCCTTTGTCGATCCGGCACGCGAAAAGCAGGTGCTCGGTTCCGAATTGGTCAACGTTCGCGAAATCACGCTGATTCCGGGTCAGCGTTATGACGTGATGGAAAAAGTCTCGCGCGAAGCGGGTGCAATCGGGGTGGTCGCCTTGTTCCGCAGTCCGGCGCCGCAGCGCTGGAAATTCGCCTTCGATGCAGCAAAGGGAGAGGAGTCCGGTATCACGATCGGCCTGCATGCCTGCGCGATGACGCTGACCGCGGGCGAGCCGCTGACGCCCAGCGATGGCGTGCCGCGGTCCTCGCTGCACCTGCTGTCGCCGACCAGTTGCCGGGCGTGAGAGCGCAGCCATGATGGCATCCATTGCCCGCGGCCGCGCCGATCGGGACAAGAAAGACAACAAGGCTATACAAGGCTAATTGTGAGCGATTCCGCCAAGATCCTCTGGGGCGAAGGTCTATTCCTTCGCCCGCAGCATTTCCAGCAGCAGGACGCCTATCACGAGGCGCGGCTGCACGCCACCGCGCAGGCGATCCAACCCTACGCCTGGGGGGTGCGCCACGCCCGCTTCGATACCGACGCACTCGCCAGCGGCATTCTGCGCATCAGCGAACTGTCGCTGTTCTTTCCCGATGGCGAATGGTATTGCGCGCCGCAATCGGACGAATTACCGGCGCCGCTCGCCCTGGCCAATCTGCCGGCCGGCGTTTCCGAATCGACGTTCCATCTCGCGCTCTATCCGCTGCGCGATTTCGGCGGCAACTACCGCGAAGCCAGCGAAGGCTCGCCCTCTTCCCGCTTCGTCGGCCACCAGCGCGACACCGCCGATCTGTTTACCGAAGCAGAGCCGGCATCGATCACCTATCTGAAGAAGGCGGTCAAGCTGGTCGCCGATTCGGAACCGCGCGACCAATATATTTCGCTGCCGATCGTCCGCGTGCGCCGCACGGCCACCGGCGGTTTCGAGCTGGACGAGAATTTTGTCGCGCCAAGCCTGGCCATCAACGCATCGGCCGTGCTGTATCAACGGCTGCGCCGCCTGCTCGATGCGCTGCAGGCCAAGGTCAATGCGCTGTACGGCTTCCATCGCGAGCCGACCAAGAACATCATCGAATTCCGCTCCGGCGATATCGCGTCGTTCTGGCTGCTGCATACGGCCAATGCCTCGTTCGCCGCGCTGTCGCACCTGTATCACCATCCCGAAGTCCATCCCGAACGGCTGTTCCAGGAATTGCTGCGCCTCGCCGGCGCGTTGATGACCTTCTCCAAGTCGTACTCGCTGGCCGACCTGCCGGTCTACGACCACGGCAATCCGGGCAAGGTCTTCGCGCAACTGGACACGATGGTGCGCGAGCTGCTCGATACCGTCATTTCCACGCGCTATTTCGCGATTGCGCTCGACGAATCGCGGCCATCGTTCCATCTGGGCCGCCTCGACTCCGGCAAGATCGACGACAAGACCCGCTTCTACCTGTCCGTATCGGCCGACATGCCGACCGTCGAACTGGTCGATGCGATTCCCGCGCGCTTCAAGGTCGGTGCGCCTGACGACGTCGACAAGCTGGTGCTGTCGTCGATGCCCGGCGTGCCGCTGACCTATACGCCGCAGGTGCCGCCGGCGATTCCGGTGCGTCCGGGGGCCTGCTACTTCGCCGTCGAGGCGCGCGGGCCGTTGTACGAACGCATGCTGCAGGCGGGCACGATCACCATCTATACGCCGGCCGGTATCCGGGAACTTCAACTTGAACTGATCGCGGTGACCTCATGAGCTCCACTTCGATGCCCTCGCTGTTTGGCGACGCCCCCGCCGGCGCGGCCAGCACCTTTGCCGATTCGGGCGACGCCTCGCGCCACGCGCGCACGCTGCTCGATCTGCTGTACGACGGCTTCTTCATGCTGTTCCTGCTGCGCAATGGCCAGCCGCCCGACAGCGCCGAGAACTTCCTTTCCAAGGTACGCGGGTTTCTCGACGAGTTCGACCGTGGCGCCAAACGCCTGAACGTGTCGGCCGACGATGTCTTCGACGCCAAGTACGCGTTCTGCGCCGCCATCGACGAGACCATCCTCGCCTCGGACTTCGCAATTCGCGCCGATTGGGAGCGCCGCCCGCTGCAGCTGGTGCTGTTCGGCGAGCAGCTTGCCGGCGAAGCCTTCTTCACCAAGCTCGAAGCGCTGCGCGCACAGGGCGCTCCGCGTCTGCAGGCGCTGGAAGTCTTCCACATGTGCCTGCTGCTGGGATTCCGCGGCAAATACATCCTCGAAGGCCCGGAGAAGCTGTCCTACCTGACCGCGCGGCTCGGCGACGAGATCGCGGCGATCAAGGGCAAGCGCGCGCCGTTCGCCCCGCATTGGCCGCTGCCCGACAAGATCGCGCACACGCTCAAGCGCGAGACGCCGCTGTGGATCTTCGGCGCCGTGTTCGCGCTGATCGCGCTGCTCGGCTACCTCGGCCTGTCGTCGGTGCTGAACAAGCAGACCAACGACGCGATGCAGGAGTACTCGCAGGTGATCAAGCTCGGTCCGCGCTTTTCGCATCTGACGATTTCGCTGCCGTAAGGCGGATGCCGATCGAACGCCTGGTCGCGCCGCACTGACACAGAGAGAGCTCCGAAGCCGGACGCCAACCACCACCTCGCCAAGGTAGCCATGATGCCCACCACGTCGCTGCCGTCGGCCGTACTTGCCTCGCTGCTCGGCCAGGGCACGCGGCAGATCGCGCTCGACACCCCGCTTCGCGAAGCGAATCTGATCGTCGAGCGCTTTACCGCGATCGAGGCGGTCTCGCGACCCTTCGCCATCGAGATCGACTGCCTGTCGCCGTCCGCGCATCTCGATACGGTCGAACTGGCGCGCCAGGAAATCACGCTGCGGCTGATGCTGGCCGACGGCCGCTACCGCGCCTGGCACGGTTTCGTCGTCGATTGCGCGGCGATGGGCGGCGACGGCGGCCTGGCCCGTTACCGGATCACCGTGGCCCCTTGGCTCGAACGCCTGCGCGGCCGCGTCGACTGCTACGTCTACCAGGACAAGACCGTGCAGGAGATCGTCGAGGAAGTGTTCCGCGACTACCCTGCCGCCAACTTCCAGTTCTCCGTCTCGCAACCGCTGCGCCGCCGCTCGATTTGCGCGCAGTACCGCGAGAGCGATTTCGACTTTGTGCAGCGGCTACTGGCCGAGGAAGGCCTGTCGTATCGCTTCGAGCACCTGCAGGGCGAAGACGACAAACCAGAAGGCAGCCAGGCTCGCCACAAGCTGGTGGTGTTCGACAACGATGCCGAACGCCCACCCTGCCCCCAATCAAGCATCCGCTTCCATCGTGCCGACATGACCGAGGAATCGGACACGATGACGGTCTGGTCCACGCGGCACAGCATCGGACCCAATGCCGTCACCGTCTCGTCCTGGGACTACAAGACGCTGACCGCCGCCTCGGCGCAGGCCAATGCCGCGGCGGTGCCCGGCGAATGGCCGACGCTCGAATCGTCCGATGCTCTGGGGCCCTATCGCTATCCCGATGCTGCGACCGCAGATCGTGCGGCGCAACTGCGCATGCAGGCCGAGGAAAGCGGCTTTGTCCGCTTCGACGGTGCCGGCACGGTGCGCCAGCTGGGCGCAGGCCAGCGCTTTGCCCTGACCGAACATTTCGCAGCC
>NZ_AMPR02000221.1:0-4804 GCF_000307735.3 Cupriavidus sp. HPC(L)
CTGGAGCGCCTTCTGAACACCCCGCCGCGGCGGGGCGGGCGCGGCCGGCACGGCGCGCCCCCGACCATGACAGACGATGAACAGCGAAATCACCCTGTCCCTGCCGCGTGAGGCCGCGGACAAGCTGCGCGGCGAGTTCGACCATTTCGTCCGGCTCTCCACGGGGCTGGACCGGCAGTTCGTGCCGCCCTCGTTCGAGGATTTCCTGCGTGCGCGCGTGATGCACCAGGACGGGCCGCTGACCGAGCGCGCGGTCACGCGCCTGCTGACCGGCGGCGAGTACGCCTGGGCCAAGCGCGTGTTCGACAAGCAACTGCCGCATGCGCTGGCCAATCTGATGCGCGATGCCGAACGCTTCGGCTTCGGCCTTGCGGTGCGCTCGGAATGGTCGCAGTCCGAACGGCTGGCGCAGGCGCGCAAGTGGGCGGTCGAGATTCTCGACCACGCCGGCGCCGATCCGGCGCTGGCCGATACGCTGGCAGAACACATCGCCAACGCGGCGATCGACGTGCGCACGATCGAAGAACAGATGCAGACGCCGGCCTGGCGTCTTGCCGACAGCCTGCGCCGGCGCGTCTACGACCTGCTGTATCTGGTGCAGACCGAGCGCGGCACTGGCGCCGCGCTGACCCGCCTGGGAGAGCTGCGCGCGATGGTGGGCCTGGCGCTCGACTACGGCGCGATCGACGCCCAGGAAGCGGGCCGCGTGATGGAGCAGATCGAGCACGCCCGGCCGCACCTGTTCCGCGACGAACCCGACGATGTATTCGCGCGGCTCGCCGCGTGGCTGCGCCGCGTCTTCAAGCCGATGCCGGCTGCGCCGTCAATGGTGGAAAGCGACAGGCGTTCGCCGTGAACGCGAAGCGTTTCCAGTAACACGGGAAACTCGACCGAAAACTGCGCTGAATCGCCTCCCAAGTGATTCTCGCAGCATGTCTGCTGTTACAGATTTGATTCAGATCACGTTACAAGGTTGTTACATCTGTCTGCGTCGTTTCGGCCATGTATCATCCGTACGACAATGCGCATCCCCAACGTAAGTAGGGATTGGCAGCGGCAGCCGATTGCCGATATAAAGCGGTCAGTCCATTTACATTCCGTAACATTTGTTACCAGATGTGCGTTTTGTAACTGGACCGGAGTAGTTCCGATCAGATGTAGTACCCGTCGCACACGCACTGAAACGATCTGGACGCCGGAGGTCTGCCACCGGTAAGCGCTGGACAAGCGGGCGAGGGTTCCTTGGTAGCGGGGATAAATTGGAAAGCAGTGAACTTCTGCAGGAGATCAGGGAGGTCAATCTCGCCTATCTGCTGCTCGCGCAACGCCTGGTGCGCGAAAACCAACTCGAAGCCATGTTCCGCCTGGGCGTCAGCAAGGAGATCGCTGACATCCTGGCCAAGCTGACGCCGGCTCAGCTGGTCAAGCTGGCGGCGTCCAACATGGTCCTGTGCCGATTCCGGTTCGACGATCACGCGTTGCTGTCCACGCTGACGCATACCGCCAAGAGCCACGATATGCAGCAGATCCACGCTGCGATCCTGCTCGCGCGGCAACCGGTGGAGTCGCTCAATTGAGCGCGCTGCTGCAGGCCCAACCGGCCCGGAGCTACACCGCCGCTCCGGCCGCCCCGCGCAAGAGCGTACTGCAGGATGCCAACCAGACGCAGCTCGCCATCGAGCTGATCGGCCTGGGTGCGCGCCTGCAGGTGCTCGAAGCCGAGACCACGCTGTCGCGCGACCGGCTGATCCGTCTGTACAAGGAACTGCGCGGCGTGTCCCCGCCCAAGGGCATGCTGCCGTTCTCGACGGACTGGTTCACGACCTGGCTGCCGAACATCCACTCGTCGCTGTTCTTCTCGGCCTACCAGTTCATGGTCGAGCAGGGCGAGGCGAGCGGCATTCGTGCCGTGGTCGCCGCATACCGGCTCTACCTCGAGCACGTGTCCCTGCTAGGCGGCGAAATTGTCTTAAGTTTTACGCGTGCCTGGACGTTAGTACGGTTCTTCGAGAGCAATATGCTGCAGCTTTCCAGTTGCACATGCTGCGGAGGACAGTTCGTCACACACGCCTACGAGCCGAACGCGAACTTCGTCTGCAGCCTGTGCCGGCCGCCATCGCGCGCGGGCAAGGCAAAGAAGCCCTCGAAGGACGCCACGCCAGCGCAACCCGCCTGATTCACGCCGGGCTTGCGCGGCGAGCCAGACCGAGGCGGCACGGCGCGCAGCTTGCCGTGTCTTCCGAGGTACGGCTCGCGCGTGTCCGACGCGTGTTTTTCTGACGGGGAATCGATCGTGCTAGTTGTTCTTGGCTATGTCGTCGTAGTGGCGGCGGTGCTTGGTGGATACGCCATGACTGGCGGCCACATGGGCGCGCTATATCAACCGGCAGAACTGGTGATCATTGGCGGCGCCGCGGTTGGCGCCTTCATCAGCGCCAACAGCGGCAAGGCGATCAAGGCGACCTTGCGCGCGCTGCCGCAGCTGCTCCGCAGCAGCAAATACAACAAGGCGCTGTACATGGAAGTGATGGCGCTGCTGTACGTGCTGCTGTCCAAGGCGCGCCGCGAGGGCATCCTGTTCCTCGAAAAGGAAATCGCCGATCCGGCCGCCAGCAGCGTCTTCAGCCAGTACCCGCGCATCCTCGCCGACCCGGCGATGATGGAATTCCTGACCGACTATCTGCGCATGATGGTCAACGGCAACATGAATGCCTTCGAGATCGAGGCCCTGATGGACCACGAGATCGAGACCTTCAAGCACGAGGCCGAAGTGCCCGCCCACGCGCTGGCGCGGGTCGGCGATGCGCTGCCGGCATTCGGCATCGTCGCCGCGGTGATGGGCGTGGTCCATGCGCTGGCCTCGGCCGACCTGCCGCCGTCGGTGCTGGGCGCGCTGATCGCGCATGCGATGGTCGGTACCTTCCTGGGCATCCTGCTTGCCTACGGCTTCGTCTCGCCGCTGGCCTCGCGCGTCGAGCATCAGGTTGCCGAGACGGTCAAGATGTATCAGTGCATCAAGGTCACGCTGCTGGCTTCGCTGAATGGCTACGCGCCGCTGGTCGCGGTCGAGTTCGGCCGCAAGGTGCTGTACTCGAGCGAGCGTCCGTCGTTCCTGGAACTGGACGACCACGTGCGCGAAGTCAAGAGCCTGACGTAAGCGCGTCGTCCAGGCAGTCCGCGAGCCAGTCCATTCGTCCGTCCAACGCAGGCCAAGCATGACCGATCACGCGCGCCCCATCGTCGTCCGACGCGTCGCCGCCCACGACAAGCCGCACGGCAACCACAGCTGGAAGATCGCCTACGCCGATTTCATGACGGCGATGATGGCCTTCTTCCTGGTGCTGTGGCTGCTGAGCACGTCGACGCCGAAGGACCTGGTGCAGGTGGCCGAGTACTTCCGCACGCCGCTGAAGGTCGCTATCGCCGGCGGCCAGAAGACCAGCGAGTCGCCGAGCGTGATTCCCGGCGGCGGCATCGATCCGGCCAGCAAGGACGGCGAAACGCGGCGCATGCGCGAGGACGACCCCCAATCGCTGCAGAAGCGCCGCGACCAGCTCGAGACCGAGCGGCTGCGCGCGCTGAAGCAGCGGCTCGAACAGCTGATCGAGAACAACCCGGTGCTGCGCCAGTTCCGTCCGCAGCTGCTGCTGGACATCACCAGCGAAGGGCTGCGCATCCAGATCCTCGATACGCAGAACCGGCCGATGTTCCGCACCGGCAAGGCGGTGGTCGAGCCGTACATGCGGGACATCCTGCGCGAGATCGGACCGGTGCTCAACGAGATGCCGAACAAGGTCAGCCTGTCGGGCCATACTGATTCGTCGACCTACATGAACGGCGAGCGCACCTATTCGAACTGGGAGCTGTCGGCCGACCGCGCCAACGCCTCGCGCCAGGAACTGATCGCTGGCGGCATGCAGGAGGGCAAGGTGCTGCGCGTGCTGGGCCTGGCCGCCACCATGCCGCTGGACAAGAAGGATTCGCTGGCGCCGGTCAACCGCCGCATCAGCATCGTGGTGCTGAACCAGCGCGCCCAGGCCCGCTTCGAGGCGGAGAACGCCAGCGCGGCCGACGTCGCGGTGCGCGCCAAGGCCGGCGAGTCGGCGCAGGCGCTGCAGCAGGGGATGGACGAGGCGACCGGCGCGTCGGCGGCGCGGGCGCAGTAGAAAGGCTTGCCCTCTCCCCCGGCCCCTCTCCCGCAAGCGGGAGGGGAGCGCCTTCCGCATGCCGAGGGTGTTCCCCTCTCCTGCACGCGGGCAAGGGGTAGGGAGAAGGGCAGCCGGCGCTTAAATCAGTAACAAAATTTAATAAGACCGTCGGCGAGGTCGATAACCAGCTGGTAACGGCTCAATGCTTAGCAATCAGTGATTCAGGACGGTCATGTCTGTCGATATCGATATCACGCAGTTCTACCAGACCTTCTTCGAGGAAGCGGAAGAGCTGCTCGTTGAAATGGAGCAGTTGCTGCTCGGCCTCGACATCGAGGCGCCCGACGCGGAAGACCTCAATGCGATCTTCCGCGCGGCGCATTCGATCAAGGGCGGGGCGGCGACCTTCGGCTTCAGCGCGCTGACCGAAACCACCCACCTGCTCGAGAATCTGCTGGACCGCACGCGCCGCCACGAACTGGCGTTGTCCAGGGCCATCATCGATACCTTTCTGGAAACCAAGGACGTGTTGCAAGACCAGCTCAACGCCTACCGCAACGGTACCGAACCCGATCCGCAGACCCTTGCGCGCATCTGTGCGGTGCTGCAGCAGCTGGCGTACGAGACCGGTGGCGAAGCACCGGCCCCCGCGCCGG
>NZ_AMPR02000220.1:0-4840 GCF_000307735.3 Cupriavidus sp. HPC(L)
CGGCGCTCGCGCAGAACGCCACGCCCACCGCCTCCGCTCCGGCCGCACCCGCCGCCGCACCCACCGCCACCGCGCAGGCCGAACTGCCGACCGTCCACGTCACCGCCGGCAGCGAGCCCGCCTATCGCGCCCGCGACGCCAGCACCGGCGCCCTCGGCGACAAGCCGCTGCAGGACACGCCGTTCTCAGTCTCGGTGGTGCCGCAGGAGCTGATCGAGAACCGCCAGGCGATCACGCTGGGCGACGTGTTCCGCGGCGATCCGTCGGTTGCGCCGATTGGCGACGGCTATATCGGCGAGTCGGCGGGTTTGACGATCCGCGGCCTGCATCTCGATCTGCTCGAGGGCTACAAGATCGACGGCCTCGCGATCCCGAACTGGGGCAGCGACGTGCCGCTCGAACACTTCGAACGCGTCGAGCTGCTCAAGGGCCTGGGCGGCTTCATGTACGGCTTCGGCGCGCCGGGCGGCATCGCCAACTTCGTCACCAAGCGTCCCACCTCGAAGTTCGCCGGCAACGCGACGCTCGGCTATGTCTCGGACGGCGTGCTGCGCGAGTCGATCGACGTCGGCGGCCGCTTCGGCGCCAACGACATGTTCGGCGCGCGCGTCGGCTTCGTGCACGAGGAAGGCGACACCTTCGTCGACGGCGGCCATATCAAGCGCGACTCGGCGTCGGTGGCGCTGGACGCCAGGCTGACCCGCAACCTGCGCTGGTCGCTCGATGGCCTGTACCAGCAGCGCAACGTCAAGGGCGCCTACTACGGCATCATCCCCGGCCAGGACTTCGGCGCGCCGGTGACCGAGTTCGTCAACACGCCTCGCACGCTCGACGGCAGCCAGCGCGTGGCCAGCAAGGGCACGTACTACGAGACCGAAATCAAGAGCATCGGCACCGAGCTCAACTGGGGCTTCGCCGACGACTGGAACCTGCGCACCTCGTACCGCTTCACGCAGCAGAACCGCGGCAACGCCGACAGCGCGATCCTGCTGCTGGACAACGCCGGCAACTACGCCGAGAACCAGTACAGTTCGTATTCGCGCTACCACTATCAGCACGCGCAGACGATGGCGACCGGCAAGGTCCGCACCGGCAGCATCGAGCACGATATCGCCGCCGGCCTGTCGTGGCAGAGCCTGGTGCAGAACTGGGGCAGTTTTGCCGGCGGCGGCATCATCGGCTACGGCAACCTGTACGATCCGGGCCAATTCGTGCCGACCGGCCTGCCGCTGTCGCGCGTACCGTCATCGGACGTGCTGTACCGCGCGTCGAAGATCGAGCAGAAGTCGGTCTTCTTCAGCGACACGATCAAGTTCAACGAGCAGTGGTCGGTGCTGGCCGGCCTGCGCTACACCCGCTACGACCAGACCGGCTACACGCCGGAGGGCGCGATCTCGAGCACCTACAGGAAGTCGCCGCTGACGCCGACCGTCGCGCTGATGTACAAGCCGGTGCAGCCGCTGACGCTGTACGGCAGCTATGTCGAATCGCTGGAAGCCGGTGGCTCCGCGCCGCTGACCGCGCGCAACGCGGGCGAGGTGTTCGGCCCGCTCAAGAGCCGCCAGTACGAGATCGGCGCCAAGGCCGAACTGGAGGACTGGACCATCCATGCGGCGCTGTTCCAGATCCAGCGCGGCCTGAACTACCTTCGCAACGACAACGTCTACACGCAGGATGGCGAGACCCGCTATCGCGGCATCGAACTGTCGGCCCGCGGCAAGCTCGCGCGCGACTGGACGCTGATGGGCGGCGTCACGCTGCTCGATCCCGAGAATGTCGAGGCCTCGCCAGACGTGCTGGGCAAGCGCGCCTACAGCGCGCCAACCTTCAAGGCCACCGCTTATGTCGAATATGCGGTGCCGCCCGTGCCCGGCCTGGTGCTGACCGCCGGCGGCCAGTACGTGTCGAAGATGGCGCTCGAGGCCAACAACAGCAACTGGGTGCCGGCGTACCACACCTTCGATGCGGGCATCCGCTACGCCACGAAGCTGGGCAAGACGCCGGCGGTATTCCGGCTGGTGGTCGACAACCTGACCAACGAGAAGTACTGGCTGCCCAGCTACGGCTTCATCCTGACCCAGGGCGCGCCGCGTACGGTGCGGGCCAGCGCGACGTTCAGCTTCTGACGTGGTGCCGTCGCGGCAGCAAGACGCAAGCTGAAACGAGAAAGGCGGACCGGTGGGTCCGCCTTGTTGTCGAGCTGGTCCTTGGCGAGCGTCGCGTCAGGCCCGGAAAACGTCCTCGATCACTTCCGCGCGCAGAAGCTGAATGCCCCAGCGCTCGAGTTCCTCAGGGGTCGCGATCTCGATCCGCTGCACAACGGACGCGTGCAGCGAGCCGAAGCGCTCGGCCAACTGCTTTTGCAGCATGCGGGCCTCCCCTTCCTGCCGAGCCTCCTCGCGCAGCTTGTGGGTGAAACGTTGTAGATTGGCACCTACCACTTGCATGTCGACCTCCATCAATTGAAACACCTGATCGGGTGTCAGGACGCTGCCCCGTTGGCCGCACAGCAGTGCCGCGAAGGTATTGGCGAACGCCAGCTTGAGTTTCGGCTCATGCCGCAAGCGCGTCCTGCATTCGATCATCAGCGACACGACAGTATCGTAATCGGCTGCCCGCTCAATGCGAAACAGCAGCGCCGCTAGATTGTCATCGGGCAACTGCGCTTCGCTCAATCGGTTGATGTCCAGCAACGTATGTTGCTGGTGCAATTGACACGCTGCCAAGCCGTTGGGCAGCGACACAACGACATCGCGGATGTTCGTACATGCGCTCCATGGCGTATCGCCGTTATACAAGACGATCGACAGCGCCGCGGGCACCCTGCGATCCGGCAACACCTGGCCCGCGCGAACAAGCTCCTGGTGCAGCAAAGCCGTATAGGTCGCCATGCGCGGCGCCATGTAGCGATCGATGGTGCTCTGGAATTCGAGCAGCACGTACAGGTGGCCCCATGGATCGCCGGCATCGACACGCCAAACCATGTCGCTGGCACGCTGCCGCATGTTGTCGGCGACGTAGTTGCCGGAAACCCGTTCCAGCGTCGAGTAGTCCAGCGCGCGAAGCCAGTCGCTGCGAATGAATTCGCGCAAGAGGTCGCGCATCATTTCCGGCATGGCGAACAACAGCTTGTAGCCGGCGTCGTAGTCCCTGGCCATTGCTTCGTTCAGCGTTGTTGAGATGCCGCAAAGAATGCCTTTGCACGGGACCTCGTGCTGACGAAAAGATGTGCCGTACTTTAGGTTGCAGACGGGATGGGGCGAGCCAGCTTCGCCACGGCGTGATCCGGCTTCCGGGCCCTGCGCCGGAACGAGGCCCGCTCAACCGACCAGCTTCGCCTCCATCGCCGCCTTCAGATCCGCGATCAGATCGCGCGTATCTTCGAGCCCGATATACAGCCGCACCAGCTCGCCAGCATCCTGCCAGCCGGCGGGCGGCCAGCTGCCCGCCGGGCGCATCGTCGGCACGTGGTACGGCACGGCCAGGCTGTGCGCGCCGCCCCAGGACCAGCCGATCGAGAACAGCCGCAGCGCCTCGACGAAGGCATCGACCTGGACGCGCGGATAGCGCGCGCGCAGCACCACCGCGAACAGGCCGCTGGCCCCGGAGAAATCGCGGCGCCAGAACACATGGCCGGGGCAGTCGGGCAAGGCCGGATGCAGGACTCTCGCCACCTCGGGCCGCTGCGCCAGCCACTCGGCGACCTCGCGCGCGGCGCGGTCATGGGCGGCGAGCCGCACCGGCATGCTTGGCAGCGAGCGCAGCACCAGGTAGCAGTCGTCGGCCGACACGCCCCAGCCCATCAGCATGCGCACGCGCTTGATGCGCTGGTAGAGCTTCTCGTCGCGGCACAGCACCGCGCCCATCAGCACGTCGCTGCCGCCGGACTGGTACTTGGTCAGCGCCTGCACGGACAGGTCGATGCCCTTGTCGAAGGGCCGGAAATAGATGCCGGCCGACCAGGTGTTATCGATCGCGGTCAGCACGCCGCGCGCCTTGGCGGCGGCGACGATCGCCTCGCTGTCGGGCACCTCCATCGTCACGGAGCCCGGTGCCTCCATCCAGATCAGCCGGGTATTGGGCTGGATCAGCTCGGCGATGCCGGCGCCGATCATCGGGTCGTATGGCCGCACCGTGATGCCGAAATCGCGCGCCAGCCATTCGCCGTGCTCGCGATTGGGACCGTAGACGTTGTACGGCACCAGCACGTCGTCACCGGCCTTCAACAACGCGAAATAGACCAGCGAGATGGCGCCCAGACCGGATGGCAGCAACAGCGCGTGGTTGGCTCCCTCCAGCATCGCCAGATGCTGGCACAGCGCCTCGCTGGTGGGGGTCGCGTGGATGCCGTAGCGCCAGTAGGTGGTCGCGCCGTCGCCATGCGCGCGCAGCTCGGCGAGATTGCGGAACACCACGGTGGAGCCGCGCTGGGTCGGCTGGGAGAAGGAGGCGAAACCGGGAGGAACCTGCAGCGGCGGCTGCACCGCCAGCGTCTGCACGTAGCAGTCGGGCGTTGCGGAGGGATCTTGGTCGTTCGGGGAAGCGGCGTTCGTATCGGTCAGGGAACGGTCGGACACAGCGGATTCCTTGTCTGGCGAGTGCGGATAGAGTCTCCGAGCTTACCAGCAATGGCGGCCGCGCCGCCATGGAACGGATGACCGCTGCGCGGCCCTCCCCGCTTAAGCGCTTGCGCGCTCAGCGCTTCCGGTCTTCGACGATTCCCGAGCGTGGGGGCGGCGGTCCGTAGACCACGCCGCTATTGGGCGTCATGTCGATCGACGGCACCGCGACCACGCCGTCGGGGCCGACATAGACAGGCATTTGCGCGCCGGAGGGATAT
>NZ_AMPR02000219.1:0-4848 GCF_000307735.3 Cupriavidus sp. HPC(L)
GGCGACGCGCCGCCCGCGCCGCCTCCGGCTGCGAATCAGCCACCGAAATCCTGCGCGCAGATGGCTGCCGCCGCGCTTGACGGCGCGACGGTGCAGGCGGCCACCGAGATTGCCGCCGGCAGCTTCTCGCCCAGCAACGGCACCACGGTGACGGTGCCCGCGTTCTGCCGCGTGCAGGCGGTGGCGCGGCCCAGCAGCGATTCGGAGATCCGCTTCGAGGTATGGATTCCGGCGGCCGCGCAATGGAACGGCAAGCTGCTGGTGACCGGCAATGGCGGTTACAGCCCGGCGCTGGGCTACCGGGCGATGGCGATGGGGCTCGCGCGCGGCTATGCGACGGTCGGCGGCGATACCGGTCACCAGTCCGCCAATCCGAACGACATGCTGTTCGGCGTCAACCATCCGGAGAAGATCGTCGACTGGGGCACGCGCTCGATCCATGCGATCACGGTGCCGGGCAAGCGGCTGGTCGCAGGCATGCACGCGCGCGAGATCGAGCGCGCGTACTTCTACGGCTGCTCGACCGGCGGCCATCAGGGCTATGCCGAGGCGCAGCGCTACCCCGACGATTTCGACGGCATCATCGCCGGCGCGCCCGGCAACAACCGGGTGCGGCTCAACGCGGGCTTTCTGTGGCAGTTCCTGGCCAATCACCGGCCCAACGACAATCTGTCGCCGATCATCCCGGCGGCCAAGCTGCCGATGGTCACGCGCGCCGCGGTGGCGGCCTGCGATGCGGACGATGGCGTCACCGACGGCGTGGTCGACGACCCGCGTCAATGCGGCTTCGATCCCGCCACGCTGCAATGCACCGGGGCCGACGCCGACAATTGCCTGACCGCCGAGCAGGTGTCGGCCCTGAAGGCCATGTACGCCGGCGCGCGCAATCCCCGCACCGGCGAGCAGGTGTACCCGGGATGGCCGAAGACCAGCGAGGCGCTGTTCACGGCCGGCGGTTCGCCGGTGGGCTGGAACAGCTACTGGGGCACGACCGAGCCGACGCGCGCGGACTTCTGGCGCTACTGGGTGTTCGACAACCCGCAGTGGAACTGGTGGACCTTCGACTTCGATCGCGACCTGGCCTATGCCGATGCCAAGGTCGGCGCGATGGTCGACCAGAACAACCCGGATCTGTCGGCGTTCAAGGCCAGCGGCGGCAAGCTGCTGGTCTACAACGGCTGGCAGGACCCGGTGGTCAACGCGATCGACACCATCGCCTACTACGATCGCGTCAAGGCCGCGCAGGGCTCTCAGGCGGAGGTCGACACGTTCTTCCGGCTGTTCATGGTGCCCGGCATGGGGCACTGCTCGGGCGGACCGGGGACGACGCAGTTCGGCAATGGCGATACGCCGGCGCCGGTGGTGGACGCGGACCACGACATCCTCGAGGCGCTCGATGCGTGGGTCACGCGCGGCACCGCGCCGGACCGGATCGTCGCCTCCGCTGTCAGCGGCGGGGCGGTGACGCGTACGCGGCCGCTGTGCCCGTATCCGCGCAAGGCCGTCTACCAGGGCAGCGGCAGTACCGACGATGCGGCCAGTTTCTCGTGCCGGTAGCGCGGGCCATCCGGTGCACGGCCGGCAGAAGTTGCAAGGCATGTAAGAGCGATCGGCGCGGTGCCGCAAGGCGCGGTGCCGGCGGGCGGCGCTGACGAAGCGCCGTCGTCGTGGTCCGCGCCTTGCTCGGTCGGGTATGGCGCCAATCCGGCGTCGACCGAGCGAGGAGCGATGCCATGCCTCACGAGCAATATCAAGCCTGTATCGATGCCTGCACGCGCTGCGCGCAGGCCTGCCGTCACTGCGCGGCTTCCTGCCTGCAGGAACACGACGTGCAGAAGATGACCGAGTGCATCCGGCTGGACCTGGACTGCGCCGGCATCTGTGAACTGTCGGTGGCCTATATGTCGCGCGGCAGCAAGCAATCGCGCGAGCTATGTGCGCTGTGCGCGCAGATCTGCGAACGCTGCGCCGAGGAGTGTGCGCGTCATCAGGCCCAGCATTGCCAGCAGTGCGCGCAGGCCTGCCGCGACTGCGCACAGGCGTGCCGGCAGATGGCGGCGGCCTGAAGCAGCCGGGCGGGGTGGTTTGCCGGGGGGGACGAGCCGCAAGGATCGACCCCCGCAAGCCGCTGGGTCCCCGCGTTCGCGGGGACGACAGGCTTTCAAGGGCAGGCCGGCAAGATCGCCGGCCCATTGCCCATTCTCAGTCGTCGTGATGCAGGTACTTCGCCTGGCGCGGCAGCCGCATGCTGACGAAGAAGGCCAGCACCATCATCGCGGTCACGTACCAGTAGAAGGCCGACTCGTGGCCGACCGCCTTCAGGTTCAGCGCGACGTATTCGGCCGAGCCGCCGAACACGGCATTGGCGATCGCATAGGCCAGGCCAACGCCGAGCGCGCGCACTTCCGGCGGGAACATCTCGGCCTTGACGATGCCGCTGATCGACGTATAGAGGCTGACCACCGCCATCGCCAGCGTGATCAGCACGAAGGCGACCGCCGGATTGGTGATCGTATGCAGCGCGGTCAGCACCGGCACCGTGATCAGCGCACCGAGCGCGCCGAACAGCATCATGTTGGTACGCCGGCCGATGCGGTCCGACAGCGCGCCGAACACCGGCTGCATGCACATGTAGACGAACAGCGCGCCGGTCATCACGTAGCTGGCGGTCTTGATCGGCATGCCGGCGGTGTTCACCAGGTACTTCTGCATGTAGGTGGTGAACGTATAGAAGATCAGCGAGCCGCCGGCGGTGTAGCCGAGCACCGTGAAGAAGGCGGCCTTGTGGTCGCGCAGCAGCGTGACGACGCTGCCGGCGCCCTTGGTATTGCGCGACGCGGCGCTCGACGTCTCCTTCAGCGTCCGACGCAGCAGCAGCGCCACCACCGCGGTGATCGCGCCGATCACGAACGGAATGCGCCAGGCCCAGGCGCGCAGCTCCTGCTCGGTGTACAGCTGCTGCAGCACGACCACCACCAGCACCGCCAGCAACTGGCCGCCGATCAGCGTCACGTACTGGAACGACGAGAAGAAGCCGCGCCGGCCCTTGAGCGCGACCTCGCTCATGTAGGTTGCGGTGGTGCCGTACTCTCCGCCGACCGACAGGCCTTGCAGCAGGCGCGCCAGCAACAGCAGCACGGGGGCCCAGGCGCCGATGCTGTCGTAGGTCGGCAGGCAGGCGATCATCAGCGAGCCCGTGCACATCATCACCACCGAGATCAGCAGCGAATGCTTGCGGCCGTGGCGGTCGGCGATGCGGCCGAACACCCAGCCGCCGATCGGCCGCATCAGGAAGCCCGCGGCGAACACGCCGGCGGTATTGAGCAGCTGCACGGTGGGATCGGACTGCGGAAAGAACGAGTGCGCGAAATAGATCGCGCAGAAGGCGTAGATATAGAAGTCGAACCATTCGACGAGATTGCCGGACGAGGCCGCGACGATCGCGAAGACGCGGCGGCGGCTGTCGTGGTCGCGGTCCGCCGGGCCGGCCGGAATGGTGGTGCTGGTCAGTTCTGTCATGGGAGATCGCTGAGTAGGACGCCGGCGATCATGCGCGAGCATGCGTGCGCCGGAGTCGGGCGAAGCGCGGCGGGGGCACCGCTGCTGCAACAGACGCCGCCCGCGAAGGCCAGGGGTCTGGCGGGCGGGCGGCAGGACGGTGTAAGGGTAACCCCTAGGGCGTGATCCTGCACGGCACGGCGGTGCGGCGTGCGGGGCGGGGCGATGCCGAGCCCAGACAGGGCGCGGGATGGCGCGCGATTGTTCGCGATCGCGAACACAGTGTCTCGTGCAGCGTTCGCGGAATGGCGAGCGCTGTTGCCCTCTCCCCCGCCCCTCTCCCGCAAGCGGGCGAGGGGAGGACCCACCTGGTGATTCGAGCGGCGATGGTAGGGGCTCCCCTCTCCCGCGAGCGGGAGAGGGGTTGGGGGAGAGGGCAACGGCGCCCGCTACCGCGCTACCGCGCTACCGCGCTACCCCGCTACCCCGCTACCCCGCTACCCCGCTACCCCGCTACCCCGCTACCCCGCTACCCCGCTACCCCGCTACGACCCGACCATCACCCGGCTCTGTCCGCCCGACAGCCTGCGCACCTCGATGCGCGTGCCGATGCGTTCGGTCATCTCGTGCACGTGCGAGATCACGCCGACCTTGCGGCCCTGGGCCTGCAGGCTGTCGAGCGCGTCCATCGCGACGCGCAGCGTGTCGCCGTCGAGGCTGCCGAAGCCCTCGTCGATGAACAGCGATTCGACCCGCACGCGATGCGAGGACAGCGATGCCAGCCCGAGTGCCAGCGCCAGCGACACCAGGAACGACTCGCCGCCGGACAGCGAATGCACTGAGCGGGCCTCGTCGGCCATGTCTTGGTCGATCACCAGCAGCGCCAGGCTCTGTCGCACGCGCTCGAGCCGGTAGCGGCGCGACAGCGTGGCCAGATGCCGGTTGGCGTAGCCCAGCAGGATGTCCAGCGTCATCTGCTGGGCATGGTTGCGGAATTTCTTGCCGTCGGCCGAGCCGATCAATTCGTTCAGCACCTGCCAGGTGTGCGCCGTGGCCTGCTGCCGCTCGATGCGCGTGACGAGGTCGCTGGCCTGTGCGCGCCGCTCGTCGTCGCGGCGCAGCGTGAAATCGGCCTCGGCCAGCGCCTGCTTGGCGCGCTCCAGTTCGGCACGGGCCGCCGCCAGTGCGGCTTGCACGGTGGCGGCGTCGTCCTGCCCAGGCCGCCGCGCCAGATGGCGTTCGCGTTCGGCGCGGCGCGTCTGCACCGCGCCGTGCGCCGCATCGACTTCGCGTTGCAGCGCGTGCAGCGCCTCTTCCTCGCGCGCCAGCCAATCGGCATCGAGCGCCAGC
>NZ_AMPR02000218.1:0-4900 GCF_000307735.3 Cupriavidus sp. HPC(L)
GCGCAGCATCACGCCGCCGATCGCCAGCGCCAGCGCCGCCGCGCCGCCTGCCACCGCGGCCGGCCATGGGCCGATACCGACGGGCACGGTCGAGGCAGCGGCCGCATCGACGACGCGCACCGCGCTGCTGCGGTCGGCCTGCACCAGCGACAGCTGTTCGATCTTGCGGCGCAGGGTCATGTACATGTCCTCGGCCACCTTGACGTCGCGCGTCAACGCCACCGATTCGCGCTCGGACAGCGACAGGTTCTGCATCCGTTCGTCGAGTTCGCGCCGCTCGCGGATCAGCTGCTGGATCTGGCTGTCGACGGTCTTGACCTCGTTCGCATCGGTAGTGAAACGCTGCAGCAGCTTGGTGCGCTCGAGCCGCAGCGCCGCGATCTGGCGCTGGTACTCCATGCTGCCCTGCAGATACGACTGCGCATCCTGCGTCGGCTGGATCGAGCCCGAGCGCGAGCGATAGCGGGTCAGCGCCGACTCCGCGCGTTCGAGCTCGGCCTGCACGCGCGGCAGCTCGGCCGCGAGGAAGGCCAGCGATTCGGCCGCGTCGCCGCGACGGGCGCTGGTCTGCCCGCGGATATAGCCCTCGGCGATGCCGTTGATCAGATCGGCGGCCTGCTTGCGATCGCCGCTTTGCCACGACAGCCGCACGGTGCCGCCCGGCATTTCGCTGACCTTGAGCTGGCTCGCAATCGCATCGACCGTCGCGACCGGATCGCGGCGCATCAGCGTGAAACGCGTGCCGGGTCGCGCGTCGATGCGCGAGATCAGTACCTCGACGCCGTCGACCGCGGCCGACTCGCCGACGCGGCCTTCGAGCAGCGTACGGTTGGCATCGCCGAGGCGGAACGCGCCGCCGCTGAGCACCTCGAGCGTCAGCGGCTTGTTCAGCAGCCGCTCGGGCACTGCGAGCGTATCGAGCGCGATGCGCTCGCCGCCCCATGCGTAGCCCATTCCCGGCGGCCAGGCGCCGCGCACCTGTCCCGGCTCCGACAGCCGCGCTGCCAGCGCGCCCACCAGCGGCGCGCGT
Organism: Cupriavidus sp. HPC(L); assembly: GCF_000307735.3. Classification (NCBI taxonomy): domain Bacteria; kingdom Pseudomonadati; phylum Pseudomonadota; class Betaproteobacteria; order Burkholderiales; family Burkholderiaceae; genus Cupriavidus; species Cupriavidus sp. HPC(L). Next base: position 1,031 of record NZ_AMPR02000218.1, read on the forward strand.
ACCGGCTCGGCGGTGATGCCCAGCCTGAGCTGCTCGATCACCGGCGCGGCGACCGCGCGGCTCTTCAGAATGCTGGCGTCGAAGCCGGCGGCGGGCGTCGATGGCGCGCCCGGCGTGCCGCTGACGGAAACGTCAGGCCGCGCGACCTGGATCAGCGCCGCGGCTTCGTAGCGCGGCGGCACCGTCAGCGCTGCCAGTCCGGCCACGGCCGCGCCGGCCAGCGTCGCGCCGACCAGCAAGCCCGCGCGATCCTGCAGCGCACGCGCATAGCCGGCCGGCCGCTGCGGCACCACGTTGGGAGCCGGCATCGTTCCGGCGAAAGACAACCTGTCCACGGCAATCTCCTGACGCACTGGCGCAAATCACGCTTCGGCGAGGGCCGGCAGCAGCCGGTCGAATTCGCGCTTGACGAGCTTGTAGCATTCGCACGAATGCGCTTCGAGCCCATGACGATCGAGCACCGTGATATGGCCGCGGCTGTGGTGGATCAGGCCGAGGTCCTCCAGCTTGCCGGCGGCCTCGGTCACGCCCTCGCGGCGCACGCCCAGCATGTTGGCGATGACCTGCTGCGTGATCACCAGCTCGTTGGTCGCCATGCGATCGAGCGCGAGCAGCAGCCAGCGGCACAGCTGCTTGTTCAACGAATGATGGCGATTGCAGACCGCGGTCTGCGCGATCTGCGTCAGCACCGCCTGCACGTACAGCAGCGTGGCGCGCTGGATCGTCGGCGAGCGCATGAACTCCTGGCGCAACGTGCCGGCCGACAGCCGGTACGCGAAGCCCGGCGTGCGGACCTCGACGCGGCACGGCATGGTGTCGCCACCGGTCAGCACCGGAATGCCGACCAGCCCCTCATTGCCGATCGCGGCGATCTCGGCCGTCGCGCCGTTTTCCAGCAGCGACAGCATCGACACGATCGCCGTGGTTGGAAAGTACACATGATGGATGCGTTGACCCGAGTCGGTGAGCAGTTGTCCCGCACGCATCCGTACCAGCTCCAGGTGTCCCGACAGCGTTTCCCATTCCTTGCGCGGCAGCGAGGCCAGCAGGTGGTTGACGTGCAAATCCGAACGTTGACCGATCATTTCTGTTCTCCCTTCTTGTCCTTTTTGTTCCCTGGCTTTCCCTGTTTTCCCCCGCCTCGCACCGATGCCCATCGACGACGTCCGTCACAACCACGAGACAACACGCTGACCGTGACGGCGACGCGGTGCGGCTTGCGTGCTTCCATTAAGTTCCATCTGTGGGACGCCCAACAGTAGCCGCACGGCTGAAACCTGCTCATCCTTCGGTAGGTGGGAATCGGAAGGGAGCCGCGTTACAGCGATGCAACCGTTTGGCGCACCACTTCGGCGACGCGTCGGCGGGTCGTGATGGGGACTGGCCTGCGCGCCGATGCGTCAGGCGCCGTAGCCAAGTGGACGAGGTGCGTTCAGCGCGCGAATCTCACCCATCGGGATGGCTGCGCTCGCCAGACGGTTTAGGCCTTCTGCGGCGCGCCTGTCCCCATGACCCGGTTCGTCGTCGGCACGCAGCAGCACACGGCGGCTCGCGCCGGGTGCGAGATGGAAGTAATCGCTTGCCGGTTGCAGGTTGGCATCGTCGATCTGCACCCAGCGTGCGAAACGGCGCGCCGATATCGTCAGCCACCACTGGCCATCGACACGCTCGACCTGCGCATGCAGCTCCGGCGGCGACAGCGCGGCCGCGCTGCGATCGGGCAGATAGAAAGCCTCGCTGACCACCGTGCCGCTGCCATCGAGCCACGCCGCATGGACCACGTCATGCAGGCGCGGGCCGAAGCGGTAGGCATGGGCGAAGTCGAAGAACTCGCCGGCCAGCTCGGCGCCGCTGACACATTGCACCGAGCGCGGCGCCAGCGTGAAGTCGCGCGCCACGTCGAGCAGCGGCGTCAGACCATCGCGCAGGCAGCGCAGCTGCAGGCGCATCGGCTGCGCGACGGCGCTCTCGTTGATCAGATGCAGATGGACGCCGTTCAGGCCTTCGTCGGTGATCAGCACCTGCAGCGGCTGCCAGACCTGGCGCAGCGCATGCCAGCCCGACTTGGGCCGGCGCAGCGCATCGACGATGCCCCAGCCCGCACCGGGTACCAGGTCCTGCCATTGCCATACCAGCCCGCCGGCACAGCACGAGCCTGCGCGGCGCCATTCGGCAAAGACCTCGCTCATCAGCTCGGCGACCACCGCGCGCGAGCAATACAGATAGCGCGCCGGATCCTCCCGGCGCAGCCGCGCGGGATCGACCGCATAGAGCGACTGCAGGTAGAAGTCGCGCACATCCTCGAAATCCCAACTGGCGCCGGCATCGCGCGGCACCGCGCGCTTCCAGTGCGGATCGTGCACCGGCGCCACACCGGCCATCGTCTCGCGCAGCGTGCGCTCGCATGGCACGTTGGCGAAGGCCAGGCATTCGGCGGCAAAGCGCACACGCGCGCGCCGCGCGTCGTCCAGCGGCCGCTGATAGGCGCCGACGCCGTAGTAGTGGCTGACGCCGCGATCGGGCTGGAACGGCCAGGCACCGCCGCTCGGTGAATTGCGGACATAGGGTACGCAGACGCCGTGCGCGGCGAGGCAGTCGGGAATCACCGCGTCGAACAGCGGCTGGCGCCACGCCTGGCGCGCAGCGCCGAGCATCGCGGCCTGCTGCTCCGCTTCGCTGCCGCCGCACAGCACCGCCAGGCTCGGATGATGGCCATGTGCGGCGAGCCATTGGCGCACCTCTTGGCGGACGTCGTCGAGCAGTGCGGTGCCGGCATCGGAGGCGGGGTTGGCGCCATCGATGTTCGAATAGTCGAAGTTGGCGAATGGAAAGTCCTGCCAGACCAGCAGGCCCATCGCATCGCAGGCCGCGTAGAACGCTTCGCCCTGGTAGCAGGTCACGCCGCTGACGCGAACCATGTTCATGTTGGCCTCGCGCGCCTGCGCCAGCCACGCGGCGCAGTTCCGCGCGTCGGGCGCGTGGCCGTGCAGATCGAGGCTGGCCACGCAGGCGCCGCGGCAGAAGACCGGTACGCCGTTGACGCGGACGACGAAGCCGCCATCGCTGTCGTCGACATCGATCTGCCGGAAGCCGACCCGCGCGCAATGCAGCGTCTGCGCGCCGGCGCGCAACGTGACGTCGTACAGCGCCGGCTCGCCGTGCGTGTGCGGCCACCATTTGCGGACGCGGGGCACCGATACGGTGCCGTGCCATATGGTGTCGTGCTCCGGGCCGTGGTGCGGGCCGGGTCGTTCGATCTGCCGGCACGTCAACGCGGCCTCGTGGCCGTCGATCGCCAGCATCAGCGGACTGTCGAGCGGTGCAGCGACGCCGCGCACCTGTACCGACACGACGCCATCGTTGCCGTCCAGGCGCGCGCTGATCTCGCAGCGCGCGGCGTCGAGCGCTCGCGTGGCCGATGGCGCCGGCAACAGATCGATCTCGCGCCATGGCCCGACCGCGTGGACGGGCGGACACCAGCCCGGCATATGGCCGAGCAGCGTGGTGCGGACATGCCGCAACGATGGCAACGACACCAGCCGCGGCTTCCATCGCACCGGGCCGCGGCGGCCCCGCAACGCACGTTCGAGAGAACGAAAGCACAGCGACAGCGTGTGGGTACCCGACAGCGTCAGCGCGATCTCGTGCTCGACGAACATCGAACGGCTGTCAAGCACGCGCGTGCCGTCGAGCCACACCTCGCAGATCGTGGCGAGGCCGCGTAGCCGCAGAGTGTGCAGTCCCTCGCCGGAGATCGGCACGCGATACCAGTAGTCGCGCCCGTGCAAGGCAGGCGGCGCCTCGTCGCACCAGCGGCCGGCCGCCTGCAGCGCCCGCGCGACCGTGCCGGGGACCGGAGCGGGCAGCCAG
>NZ_AMPR02000217.1:0-4915 GCF_000307735.3 Cupriavidus sp. HPC(L)
AGATTGCGGGAACGGCCGGTCGTGGACGCGGCGCGCGCGTCACCGCCGCGCCAAATCCGTGCGGACGTTGGCATGCTTTCTGCTAACATGCTTCGTCCTTTTGAAGGCCGGTCGCCGCCGGCAGGCGGCAGCGATGCGCCCCCGGCGGCCGGCACGTGAATGGCTCCAACTGAACTCAGCCGAATTACCAGGAGATAGGCATGGCGCAGAGCGTTGCAGATGTGATGAAGCTGGTGAAGGAAAACGACGTCAAGTTCGTCGACTTCCGTTTCACCGACACCAAGGGCAAGGAGCAGCACGTGTCCGTGCCGACCTCGCACTTCGGTGACGACAAGTTCGAGAGCGGCCATGCTTTCGACGGCTCGTCCATCGCTGGCTGGAAGGGTATCGAGGCCTCGGACATGCTGCTGATGCCGGACCCGAACACCGCCCATATCGACCCGTTCTACGAAGAGCCGACGCTGGTGCTGACCTGCGACGTGGTCGAGCCGTCGGACGGCAAGGGCTACGACCGCGACCCGCGTTCGATCGCCAAGCGCGCCGAAGCCTATCTGAAGAGCACCGGCCTGGGCGACACCGCCTACTTCGGTCCGGAGCCCGAGTTCTTCATCTTCGACGGCGTGACCTGGAACGTCGACATGCAGGGCTGCTTCGTCAAGATCCACTCGGAAGAAGCGCCGTGGTCGTCGGGCCGCGAATTCGAGCACGGCAACAGCGGCCACCGTCCGGGCAAGAAGGGCGGCTACTTCCCGGTCGCCCCGATCGACACGTTCCAGGACATGCGTTCGGAAATGTGCCTGATCCTGGAATCGCTGGGCATCCCCGTCGAAGTCCACCACCATGAAGTGGCCGGCCAGGGCCAGAACGAGATCGGCACCAAGTTCAGCACGCTGGTGCAGCGCGCCGACTGGACGCAGCTGCAGAAGTACGTGATCCAGAACGTCGCCCACACCTACGGCAAGACCGCGACCTTCATGCCGAAGCCTGTGGTCGGCGACAACGGCTCGGGCATGCACGTGCACCAGTCGATCTGGAAGGACGGCCAGAACCTGTTCGCGGGCAACGGCTACGCCGGCCTGTCGGAGTTCGCGCTGTACTACATCGGCGGCATCATCAAGCACGCCCGTGCGCTGAACGCGATCACCAACCCGGGTACCAACTCGTACAAGCGTCTGGTGCCGGGCTTCGAAGCCCCGGTCAAGCTGGCCTACTCGGCCCGCAACCGCTCGGCCTCGATCCGCATCCCGTACGTGGCGAACCCGAAGGGCCGCCGCATCGAGACGCGCTTCCCGGATCCGCTGATGAACCCGTACCTGGGCTTCGCCGCGCTGATGATGGCCGGCCTGGACGGCGTGCAGAACAAGATCCACCCGGGCGAAGCCGCGGACAAGAACCTGTATGACCTGCCGCCGGAAGAGGATGCGAAGATCCCGACCGTGTGCGCGAGCCTGGATCAGGCCCTCGAGTACCTCGACAAGGACCGCGAGTTCCTGACCCGGGGCGGCGTGTTCAGCAACACGATGATCGACGCCTACATCGAACTGAAGATGGAGGAAGTGACCCGCTTCCGCATGACCACCCATCCGCTCGAGTTCGAGATGTATTACTCGCTGTAAGCGCTCGCTGCCAGCACGCGCTGTAAGCACACCGTGCTTGTTGCACCAGGAAGGGGCGGCCTCGGCTGTCCCTTTTTGTTTGGCTCGCTAGAATTGGGCTTCCTCCGATCTCGATGCCTCTTGATGCGACGCCCGTCCATGACCGCGACCCTGTCTTCGTTCCGCTTGCCGCACCGCCCCGGTGCCGGATCGGCGCCGCCTGCCCGGCCCGGTGCATCGGCCGCCCTGTTGTTGGGCGTCGCCGCGGCACTCGGTTCCGCTGGCGTGTCGCCGGCAGCGGCGCAGGCCGCGCCGAACGGCTCGGAGATCTACGTCTGCAGCGGCCCGAAGGGCGTGCCCGAATACCGCAACGGCAACGGCGGCAAGGGCTGCAGGCGGCTGGACCTGCCCGAGGTGCTGACCGTGCCGGTGACCCGCCAGCCGTCACGCGGCGGTGGTGGCGGTGGTGGCGGCGGTGGCGGTGGTGCGGCGCCGCTCGAAGGCGCGACCGCGGCGAATTTTCCGCGCATCGATGCGGCCACGCAGCGCCGCCGGGACGGCGAACGCCGCGCGGTGCTGGAAGAGGAGCTGCGCAGCGAACAGGCCAAGCTGGCCGCGCTGCGCGCGCAATTCAACGAGGGTCAGCCGGAGCGGCAGGGCGACGAGCGCAACTACCAGCGCTATCTGGACCGGACCGCCGCGCTGCGCGACGACATCGCGCGCAGCGAGGCCAATGCGGCCGCGCTGCGGCGCGAGCTGGCCAACCTGAAGGACTGAGGATCGATCGATGCGCCGCCTGATTCGCAGCGTTTCACGCAAGGTCGGCGGCGGCGAACGCGCGCCGGCCGACGACGACACCGGGTCGCCGGCAAGCGCCGCGCCACCGGTGGCGCCCGCGTTGGCCGCGTTGACCGGACTTGCGGCGGGGCTCGACATGATGCCGAACCCGGTGCTGCTGGTCGCGCAGCCCGGCATGCGGATCGTCTATGCGAACCCGGCGGCCGAGGCGAGCTTCGGCCTCTCGCGCAAGTCGATGCTGGAGCTGTCGCTGTCGGCGCTGTTCGGCCGCGCCGACGAGCTCGACGCGATGATCGATTCGGTGCTGGCGCGCCAGGTCGACGCGCGGCGCCAGGACGTGGTCCTGCAACCGCCGCTGCGCGAGCCGATGCACGCGCACGTGGTGATCGGCGGCATCGACGCCAGCCCCGGCACCGCGCTGGTCGAGGTGCTGCCCAACGAGCAGAAGGTCCGCAGTGAACGGGAGGAACGGATCCTCGACCTGACCTCGGCCAACAAGGAGCTGATCCGCAATCTGGCCCACGAGATCAAGAACCCGCTGGGCGGCATCCGCGGCGCGGCGCAGCTGCTCGAATTCGAGCTGCCCGAGCGCAGCCTGCGCGAGTACACGCAGGTCATCATCAAGGAATCGGACCGCCTGCAGACGCTGGTCGACCGGCTGCTCGAACCGCACCGGCATCCGCATATCGTGCGCGAGCTCAATATCCACGAGGTGCTCGAGCGGGTGCGCTCGGTGGTGCTGGCCGAATTCCCCAATGGCCTCGAGATCGTGCGCGACTACGACGCCAGCCTGCCCGAGCTGTCGGGCGACATCGAGCAGCTGATCCAGGCCGTGCTCAACATCGTCCATAACGCGGCGCAGGCGCTGGCCGAGCGCATCGCGCGCGGCGATGCGCAGATCGTGCTGCGCACGCGCGTCGCGCGCCAGGTCACGATCGCCAAGCGGCTGTACAAGCTGGCATTGGACTTGCATGTGATCGACAACGGTCCGGGCATTCCCGACGATATTCGCGAACGCATCTTCTACCCGCTGGTGTCGGGCAGGGATGGCGGCAGTGGGCTCGGTCTGACACTGGCGCAGACCTTCGTGCAGCAGCACGAGGGATTGATCGAATGCGAGAGCCGGCCCGGCTGTACCGATTTCCGCATCCTGCTGCCGCTGCGCTGAATCGCCCGAGATCGGCTGACGATCGATGCCTCCCCCGCCGGGCGGCGGGCTGAACAGCGCAGCGAAGGCGGACCTCCGAAACACCGAGCAGACAAGCGACGCACATGAAGCCGATCTGGATAGTCGACGACGATCAATCTATTCGCTGGGTCCTGGAAAAGGCCCTGGCCCGGGAGAGCCTGCTGTCCCGCAGCTTTACCAATGTGCGCGACGTGCTGTCGGCGCTCGAGGAAGACGAGCCCCAGGTCCTGATCTCGGACATCCGCATGCCCGGCGGTTCGGGGCTCGATCTGCTGCAGGCGATCAAGGCGCGCCATCCGGGCCTGCCGGTGATCGTGATGACGGCCTATTCGGATCTCGACAGCGCGGTGGCGGCCTTCCAGGGCGGCGCCTTCGAATACCTGGCCAAGCCCTTCGACGTCGACAAGGCCGTCGAGCTGATCCGCCGCGCGCTCGAGGAAAGCCTGCGCGAGGAGGAGATGGACGACCGCCTGCTCGACGCGCCGGAGATCCTCGGCCAGGCGCCGGCGATGCAGGACGTGTTCCGCGCGATCGGCCGGCTGTCGCAGTCGAACGTGACGGTGCTGATCACCGGCGAGTCGGGCACCGGCAAGGAGCTGGTCGCCCGCGCGCTGCACAAGCACAGCCCGCGTGCCAACGGCCCGTTCATCGCGCTCAATACCGCGGCGATTCCGAAGGACCTGCTCGAGTCCGAACTGTTCGGCCACGAGCGCGGCGCCTTCACCGGCGCGCAGACGATGCGGCGCGGCCGCTTCGAACAGGCCGAGGGCGGCACGCTGTTCCTCGACGAAATCGGCGACATGCCGTTCGACCTGCAGACGCGGCTGCTGCGCGTGCTGTCGGACGGCAACTTCTATCGGGTCGGCGGCCACAATCCGCTGCGCGCCAATGTGCGCGTGATCGCCGCCACCCACCAGAACCTTGAAACGCGCGTCAAGGAGGGACTGTTCCGCGAGGACCTGTTCCACCGCCTGAACGTGATCCGGTTGCGGCTGCCGCCGCTGCGGGAACGGCCAGAGGACATCACGCTGCTGGCGCGGCATTTCCTGCAGAAGAGCGCCAAGGAGCTGGGCGTCGAACCGAAGCGGATGTCCGACGAGGCGCTGGCCTACGTCAGCACGCTGCCGTTCCCCGGCAACGTGCGGCAACTGGAAAACCTGTGCAACTGGCTGACCGTGATGGCGCCGGCGCAGACCATCGAGGTCAAGGATCTGCCGCGCGAGATGATCGGCGGCGGTGCCCCGGACGGGCAGGCCGGCATGGCCGGCTACGGCGGCGCGCGCGTGACCGAACGCGACGCGCAGGGCGGCGCCGAGGCGGCCGAGGCGGGGGC
>NZ_AMPR02000216.1:0-4921 GCF_000307735.3 Cupriavidus sp. HPC(L)
ACCGCTAATGATAAAGGATCGGGCGGCGCCGGGTCCGCATGGAGGACGGTGCCGGGCGACGGTGCACGCGGCCGAGGCGCGCCGCACCGCCGCAGTGCAGCCGGCGGCCCGGCGGGTGCCCTGGTGACGCATCCGCCTTGTAGGACGCCATCCGGTGGACGCTCGTCAAGCTATCGTGATACGGTGTGCGGCGATGTCATCCCTTCCGCTGATCGATCCCGATAACGCGCTATTCCTCGACTTCGACGGCACGCTGGCCGACCTGGCGCCACGCCCGGAGCTCGTGCAGGTCGAGGCGGGACTGGTGGGAACGCTGCGCACGCTGCACCGGCAGCTCGGCGGTGCGGTCGCGATCGTATCGGGGCGCACCATCGCCGAACTCGACGCCTTTCTCGCGCCGCTGCAACTGCCCACCGCGGGCGTGCACGGTGCCGAGCTGCGCGACGCCGAGGGCCGGCGGCTCGAGGTCCCGGCCCCTGATCTGGACCGGCTGCACCGCCGGCTCGAGGATTTCGCGCAGGCCCATCCGGGGCTGCGGCTCGAGCGCAAGCCGATGGCGCTGGCGGTGCACTACCGCGCGGCGCCCGAGCTCGAGACGCTGGTGCGCGAGCAGGTCGCCCAGGCACTGGGCGATGTCAGCGGACTGGAAATGCTCCACGGCAAGATGGTGGTCGAGGTCAAGCCGGCCGGCGTCACCAAGGGCAGCGCGGTCGAGCTGATCATGCGTTCGCCGCCTTTCGCGGGCCGCATGCCGATCTTCGCCGGCGACGACGTGACCGACGAGGACGGCTTTGCGATGGTCGCCCATCTGGGCGGAGTCGGCGTGCTGGTGGGCCAGCGGCAGAGCGCCGCCACCGTCAGGGTGCCGGCGCCCGCGGACCTGCGCGCGTGGCTGCACCGCAGCGCCAGGGCGCTCGATGGCAGTCCGGCCGGCACGGCGCCGGCCCCGCATGCCGCCGCGAGCGGTGGCGACAGCGGCACCGATACACCGTCCGGCACCACCTCCGGCACCACCTCCGGCACCACGTCCGACACCACGCCCATCGCCGCGGCCGCCGGTCCGTCCGGCACGGGCGCCAATCCATCCGCGTCCACCACCTCATCCTGACAAGGGGGAAGTTTGTGAGTCAGCCTGAATCCGGGGTCGCGCGCAACCGCGCAGACGGGGTCAACAGCGACGGCACTGCGCAGGGCGGGCGATATTGCCCGCCTTCGCTATCGCTGGGCATGATCGGCAATTGCGCGTTCTCCGCGCTGGTCGACTCGCGCGGCCGCATCGTCTGGTGCTGCCTGCCGCGCTTCGATGGCGATCCGGTCTTCAACGCGTTGCTCGACCCCAGCGAGAACGCGGGCCATTTCTCGATCGAGATCGAGGACTTCGCCGAATCGCGCCAGTGGTACGAGCCGAACACCGCGGTGCTGCGCACGCGGCTGACCGACCGCCACGGCAACTGTCTCGAGATCACCGATTTCGCGCCGCGCTTCTTCCGCCTGGGCCGCTATTTCCGTCCGTTGACGCTGGTGCGGCGGATCCGCCCGGTCAAGGGCGCGCCGCGCGTGCGCGTCTGCATCGCGCCGCGCTTCAACCGGGGCCGCACGAAGCCGCAGACCTCGCGCGGCAGCAGCCATGTCCGCTTCATCGGCGACGACATGACGCTGCGGATGACGACCGACGCGCCGCTGACCTATGTGATGGCCAACACGCCGTTCCTGGTCACGCAGGGCATGAACTTCATCCTCGGCCCCGACGAGACGCTGCAGCACGGCGTCGACGAGACCGCGCGCGACTTCGAGCAGGAGACCATCTCGTACTGGAAGCTGTGGACGCGCCGGCTGGCGGTGCCGCGCGAATGGCAGGACGCGGTGATCCGCGCCGCCATCACGCTGAAGATGTCGCTGTACGAGGAGACCGGCGCGATCGTCGCCGCGATGACGACCAGCATCCCGGAAGCGCCGCACAGCGGCCGCAACTGGGACTATCGCTTCTGCTGGCTGCGCGATGCCTTCTTCGTGATCCGCGCGCTGAACAGCCTGTCCGAAGTCGGCACGATGGAGGACTACCTGCGCTGGATGTCCAATGTGGTGATGCAGTCCAAGGACGGCCATATCCAGCCGCTGTACGGCATCGGCCTCGAACGCGAGCTGCCCGAGAGCGTGCTCGACCATGTCGCCGGCTACCGCGGCATGGGCCCGGTGCGGGTCGGCAACCAGGCGCAGGAACACTTCCAGCACGATGTCTACGGCAACGTGGTGCTCGGCGCCGCGCAGGCCTTCCACGACCACCGGCTGCTGCATCGCGGCGGCCCGGCGGAGTACCGCGTGCTGGAGCAGGTCGGCGAGCAGGCGGTGCGGGTGTTCGGCACGCCCGACGCCGGCATGTGGGAGCTGCGCACGCGCGCCCGGGTCCATACGTCGTCGGCGCTGATGAGCTGGGCGGCCTGCGACCGGCTCGCCAAGATCGGCGACAAGCTGCAGCTGCCGTCGCGCGCGGCCTACTGGCGCAAGCATGCGGAGACGATGCGCGAGCGCATCCTGCGCGAGTCGTGGAGCGAGGAGCGCCAGGCCTTCGCCGAGAGCTTCGGCGGACGCGAGCTCGACGCCAGCGTGCTGCTGATGGCCGAGGTCGGCTTCATCGATCCGCGCGACGCGCGCTTCGTCGCGACGATCGAACGGCTGGAAGAGGTGCTGTGCGATGGTCCGTACATGCGCCGCTACGAGGCGCCGGACGACTTCGGCAAGCCCGAGACCGCCTTCAATATCTGCACCTTCTGGCGGATCGATGCGCTGGCGCGTATCGGCCGCAAGGAACAGGCACGCGAGATCTTCGAGGCGATGCTGGCCGCGCGCAATCCGCTCGGCCTGCTGTCCGAAGACACGCATCCGGTCACCGGCGAGATGTGGGGCAATTTCCCGCAGACCTATTCGATGGTCGGCCTGATCAACGGCGCGATGCGCCTGTCGTCGCCATGGGACGCGGTGATCTGAGCCGGCCCCGATTCACCGGGCGGCGCGCGCCGGCGCGCCGCCACACAGGAGGCCTATGTCAAGACTGGTAGCGGTATCCAACCGCGTCGCCGACCCCCGCAATGCCGCCGCCGGCGGACTGGCGGTGGCGCTCGGCGAAACGCTGAATGCCACCGGCGGGCTATGGTTCGGCTGGAGCGGCCGGGTCGTCGAGACCGCGCAGGGTGGCACGCCCGGAGAAGGCGAACTGCATCTGCAGCATGCCGGCGACGTGACGCTGGCCACGGTCGACCTGAGCCGCGAGGACCACGACGCCTACTACCTCGGCTACAGCAATGGCGTGCTGTGGCCGGTGTTCCACTACCGCGTCGATCTGGCCGATTTCGACGCCGGCCATCTGAACGTCTACCGCCGCGTCAACCAGTTGTTCGCGCGCAAGCTGGCGCCGCTGCTGCGGCCGGACGACATGATCTGGATCCACGACTATCACCTGATTCCGCTGGCCGCGGAACTGCGGGCGATGGGATGCGGCCAGCGCATCGGATTCTTCCTGCATATCCCGCTGCCGCCGCCGCCGATCCTGACCACGATTCCGCAGCACGAATGGCTGATGCGCGCGCTGTTCGCCTACGACCTGATCGGCTTCCAGAGCCAGGCCGACCTCGAACACTTCGCGCGCTACGCGCAGTCCGAGGCCGGCGCCGAGCCGATGGGCGACCATCGCTACCGCGCCTTCCATCGCACCGTGCGGGCGCAGGCGTTTCCGATCGGCATCGACGTCGACGAGTTCGTGTCGCTGGGCAAGGGGCACGAGGCGCAGGAAACCTACGAGATGATGATGGGCCAGTACGCGCGCCGGCGGCTGCTGCTGGGCGTGGACCGGATGGACTATTCGAAGGGGCTGCCGGAGCGGCTCAAGGCGTTCCAGGCGCTGCTGGCGCAGTATCCCGAGAACCGTTCGAGCGCCACGTTGATCCAGATCGCGGCGCCGTCGCGCGAATCGGTCGATGCCTATGCCGATCTGCGGCGCCAGCTGGAAGGCATGTCCGGGGCGATCAACGGCGAGTACGGCGAACTGGACTGGATGCCGATCCGCTATATCCACCGCACCACGTCGCGCCGGCGCCTGCCGGGGCTGTGCCGCGCGGCGCGCGTCGCACTGGTGACGCCGCTGCGCGACGGCATGAACCTGGTGGCCAAGGAATATATCGCCGCGCAGGACCCGGACGATCCCGGCGTGCTGGTGCTGTCGCGCTTCGCCGGCGCGGCCGAGCAGTTGAAGGAAGCGCTGCTGGTCAATCCCTACGATATCCAGGGCACCGCGCAGGCGATCCAGCAGGCGCTGCACATGCCGCTGGCCGAGCGGCAGAGCCGGCATCAGAAGCTGCTCGAGAACATCCGCGCCCAGGACGTGCACTGGTGGAGCCGCGAATACCTGCGGAGTCTGGCGGAGAGCGATCAGGGGTGATCGAGGGAAACCACCTCCCTCTCCCCAGCCCTCTCCCCCTGAGGGGGAGAGGGAGAACCCAATAGGGAAGCGGGCAGCAAGCGGGACTTTCTCCCCTTTCCCGCTTGCGGGAGACGGGTCGGGGGAGAGGGAGAACGCAATAGGGAAGCGGGCGGCGAGCGGGATTTTCTCCCCCCTCCCGCTCGCGGGAGAAGGGTCGGGGGAGAGGGAGAACCCAATAGGGAAGCGGGCGGCAAGCGGGACTTTCTCCCCTCTCCCGCTCGCGCGAGAGGGGTCGAGGGAGAGGGCAGGCGGCGCGCGTTCAGCCGCCGCCAGTCAATGCAGATCCTCGGGCGTATCGATATCCCGGAACGCGCCGTCGTGATCGGTCAGGATCCGTGTCACGGCCCGGCCCTGCAGCAGCGCCCGCGCGCCCTCGTCGCCGTCCAGCCGCAACAGCGCGTCGCGCCAGCCGGGGCCGAACGCCACCGGGTGGCCGCGCCGGCCGTC
>NZ_AMPR02000215.1:0-4932 GCF_000307735.3 Cupriavidus sp. HPC(L)
CTGCGAATCTCGATGGGGGCGATGCTGGAATCGATGGGCGGTAGTCTGTGGTGAGCCTGCCCTCTTGCCCTCTCCCCCAAGCCCCTCTCCCGCGGGGCGGGAGAGGGGAGCCCATCATCAGCATGGAACGGGGCGGAGCACTTGCATGCGCTCCCCTCTCCCGCTTGCGGGAGAGGGGCTGGGGGAGAGGGAAATCGAGGCCCGTATACTGATGCCCCTGGCGCGCCGCGCATCCTCTGGTCGGGCGCCCCACCCCAACGCGCGGCACAGCGCGTCTCACCGATCTTTCCCTTCCACATTCGATAACAACACGGAGTAGCAGTCATGCGTGTCGCATTCCTCGGCCTCGGCGTCATGGGCTTTCACATGGCCGGCCTTCTGGCCGCCAAGGGGCATCAGGTCACGGTCTACAACCGCACCGCCAGCAAGGCCCAGGCGTGGGTCGAGCGCTTCGGCGGCCAGTCGGCCGCCACGCCGGCGCTGGCCGCGCGCGATGCCGAGCTGGTCTGCAGCTGCGTCGGCAACGACGACGACCTGCGCGCGGTGCTGACCGGTCCGGACGGCGCCTTCGACGGCGCGCCGGCCGGCTGCATCTTCGTCGACCACACCACCGCCAGCGCCAACGTGGCGCGCGAACTGTACGAGCGGGCCAAGGCGCGCGGGCTGCATTTCATCGATGCGCCGGTATCCGGCGGCGAGTCCGGCGCGCAGAACGGCGTGCTGACCGTGATGTGCGGCGGCGACGAGGCGGTGTTCGCGCGGGCCGAGCCGGTGATCTCGGCCTTCGCCCGCGCGGTCACGCGCATCGGCGGCCCCGGCGCCGGCCAACTGGCCAAGATGGTCAACCAGATCTCGATTGCGGGCCTGCTCGAAGGGCTGTCCGAGGCGATCGCCTTCGGCCAGCGCGCCGGGCTCGACATGCCGCTGGTGCTGTCGGTGATCAGCAAGGGCGCCGCCGGTTCGTGGCAGCTCGAAAACCGCGGACCGACGATGGTCGAAGGCAAGTTCGACTTCGGTTTCGCGGTCGACTGGATGCGCAAGGACCTGGGCCTGTGCCTGGACGAGGCGCGCCGCAACGGCGCCACGCTGCCGGTCACCGCGCTGGTCGACCAGTTCTACGCCGAACTGCAGCGCGACGGCGGCGGCCGCGACGATACCTCGTCGCTGATCCGGCGCCTGCGCCGGTAAGCCAGCGGCGCGGGATCGGCACGCGGACCGGGGTGGCCGGGGACCGCGCGCGGTGGCGCGTCGTCCCGCGTCGTCCGATTCCTACATGGCTTTCAGCGCCGGACCGGGTGGGAGCCCGTGGGCGCGGGTCTATCGTTGAAGCAACCGGGAGCGGACCCCGAGGCGGCCGGACAGCGCCAAGGGGTGGCACGGTACTGAAGAGCAACGAACAAACCCGCCAGGCTAGCCCTCGGCAAAGGAGCCTCCCATGACACTAGGCACCATCCTCCTGATCGTGCTGATCATCCTGTTGATCGGCGCGCTGCCTTCGTGGCCCTACAGCAGCGGCTGGGGCTACTGGCCCAGCGGCGGGCTTGGCCTGATCCTGCTGATCGTGATCGCCCTGGTCGTCATGGGCAGGTTGTAGCGCGCGGCATCGAAGCACGCGCGGTACCGGTAGGCCTGCCCGCCGCCTTGTTTGGGGACAGGGGGCGACGGGCAGGTGAAAAGGCGGTCGAGAGACCGCCTTTTCTTTTTGGGTGCCGCGATGTCGGGATGCCGCGATGGACCGCGAGTGCCGTTTTCCCTCTCCCCCGGCCCCTCTCCCGCGTCGCGGGAGAGGGGAGCAAACCGTAGGGAATTCGGCATGGATCAGGCCGCGGGCTTCGTTCCCGCGCTGCCGCGTTCGCCGAGCCGGCGCAGCGCCAGCATCGGCAGCCGCAGCAGGAAGCCGAACACCAGCCGGACATGCATCGAGGTCAGCAGGATGTTGTCGCGCACATAGTGGAAGTGCGAGACGCCGCCCTCGTCCTCGCGGAAATAGCGCACCGGGGTATCGATGTTGATCGGCCGCACGCCCCGCCAGCACAGCCGGATCGCGACCTCGGGGTCGAAGTCCATGCGCCGCATCCAGCGGTTGCCCCGCATCACCGCGCACAGCGGCGCGATCGGATAGACGCGGAAGCCGTACAGCGAATCGCCGATGCCGGCCCACAGCGTCTCGAGGTCGGCGAACACATTGCTCAGGCGCCGTCCGTAGACCCGCGCGCGCGGCGCGCTGTCGTCGAACACCGGCTTGCCGAGCACCATCGCGTCGGGATTGCGGCGCGACAGCTCGAGCATCTTGCCGATCATCGCGGCAGGATGCTGCCCATCGGAATCCATCGTCAGCGCGTGCGTAAAGCCCTCCGCGGCGGCCTGTTCCAGCCCGTGCAGCACCGCGGCGCCCTTGCCGCGGTTCTTCGGCAGCACCAGCACGCGCAAGCCGGGATCGGCCTCGGCCTGCTGCTGCAGCCATTCGGTGCTGCCGTCGGTACTGCCGTCGACGACGACCCAGACCGGGTTCCATTGGGCTCGCGCCTCGCGCACGACCTCGCGCACCTTGGGGCCGGGGTTGTAGCTCGGGATGATCACCAGATGCGTGGTCGAACGTTCGGTCATGCGGCCGTGCTCCATCAATGTGTTGTCCCTGGCCGGCGTGGCGCGCTGCGCGTCCGCCGGCCCCTGCCTGCGCACTGCTCCTTTCTCCTCGACGTTTGTGCCGTACCGTTGGTTCCTTGCTTCGTTCCGGTTTGTTCCGGCTCGTCCCTTTGGCCTAGCCGGTCGCCATGCCGCCGTTGATCGACAGCACCTGCCCCGTGACATAGGCGGCGGCCTCGGACACCAGATAGGCCACCATCGCCGCCACCTCTTCCGGCTGGCCGGCGCGGCCCATCGGCACCAGTTCGCGGATCCGCTCCGGCGGGAAGGCCGGCTGCGCCATCGGCGAATCGACGATGCCGGGCGCCACCGCGTTGACCGTGACGCCGCGCGAAGCCATCTCGATCGCCAGCGAACGCGTGGCCGCAATCACGCCCGCCTTGGCTGCAGCATAGTTCACCTGACCGCGATTGCCGATCAGGCCTGCCACCGAGGCGATATTGACGATGCGTCCCCAGCGGGTCCGCATCATCGGCATCAGCAGGGGCTGGGTCACGTTGAAGAAGCCGTGCAGCGAGACGTCGATGACGCGGCGCCATTGCTCGCGTGTCATGCCGACCATCGGGGCGTCGTCGTGGATGCCGGCGTTGTTGACCAGCACCTGTACCGGACCTTCGGCGAGGATGCGCTGCAGCGCCTGCTCGGTGGCATCGGCGTCAGTCACGTCGAAGGCGATCGCCTCGGCCTCGCCTCCGGCGGCACGGATGCGCTCGGCGACCTGCCGCGCCTCGTCCAGGCGCCGGTTGGCATGGACCCAGACGCGGCAGCCGCCGGCGGCGAGGGTCTGGCAGATCGCCTGTCCGAGCGCGCCGCTGCCGCCGGTGACGAGAGCCAGCTTGCGGGCGGGCGCGGGCGCCGTCCGGGGCGTGCGGGGCATCAGCGGGTACGGTTGGCGGCGGTGTAGGCCGCCAGGCTGCCCAGCGTGGCGAAGATCGTCTTGTTGTCCGGATTGTCCGAGCGCAGCTCGAATCCGTACTTTTTGGAGATCAGGAGTGCAATTTCCAGCACATCGATCGAATCGAGGCCGAAGCCTTCGCCATACAGCGGCGTATCGGCCGTGACCTGGTCCAGCGTCAGCTCGGTAATGTCCAGTTCGCCGAGAATCATCCGGGCCAGTTCGATTTCGAGATCGGTCATTGTCGCTAAATGTAAGTTATGTCGTCGCGGCGGCGGCCGTGGCCCGGCCCGGGGCCGCACAAAGCCGTGGGGTATACTGCGGCACCGCCTTCGGGCGCAATGCTACCAAGCCCTCCGGGTTCGCTCCATACGGGTGAAATTTGGTAACAACCTCGCCGCCACGGCGAGAAACGGAACCCCCACACTTCGGGTCTTCCAGCCATAGTCCCCAAGAAGATCGATGACCGGACCGCTTCGCCGCCGCCGTGGGAGCGCCAGACTGCCCTCCCCGATCCCGGCCGAAGCCCCGACCGCGCCGCCATGCCAGTGTCCCGCATTCCGCGCCGATCGCGCCCACAGAATTTCGCCGCCCGCCGCGCCGGCGCCGCCGCGGCGAACCCGTCCGCCGGGACGCTGCCGCTGATCGCGCATACCCGCGGCGACCAGATCGTCGCCTACCGGGAAGGCGCCCCGGTCACCGTGGCGCGCTTTCTGGCCGACGTCCGCGACCTGGCATCCCGCCTGCCGGCCGGCCGCCACGTCTTCAATATGTGCGCGGACCGCTACCTGTTCACGGTCGGCCTGTGCGCCAGCCTGCTCGCCGACAAGATCAGCCTGCTGCCGCCGGCGCATACGCCGGAGATGGTCCGCGAGCTGGCCACGTTCGCGCCCGACACCTTCTGCCTGTACGACGGTGCCGGCTGCCATTGCAACGCCGGCTGCCATGCCGGCGACAGCGCTGACGGCGGCACCGGCGGACTGCCGGGCATGCGCGTGACGCTGCCGGCCACGCACGAAGCCCAGGCGGACGACGCGCTGGCCGTGACGATCCCCCGGATCCCGGCCGATCGCACCCTCGCCTATTTGTTTACGTCGGGCTCGACCGGCCTGCCGATGCCGCATCGCAAGAGCTGGAGGGCGATGGTGCGCAATGCCCAGGCCGCGGCGGCTCGGCTCGGCATCGATGCGCTGGCCGGCGCGACGCTGGTCGGCACGGTGCCGGCGCAGCACATGTACGGCCTCGAATGCACGGTGATGCTGGCGCTGCACGGCGGCGTCGCCTTGAGCGCGGCCCATCCGTTCTACCCCTACGACGTCGCCGCCGCGCTGGCCGCGGTGCCGGCACCGCGCGTGCTGGTGGCCTCGCCGGTGCATCTGCGCACGCTGCAG
>NZ_AMPR02000214.1:0-4947 GCF_000307735.3 Cupriavidus sp. HPC(L)
TGGACCGGCTGCCGGTCGAGATGCTGGCAAGCCTGGCCGATCCGCGCTGGCTCGACGGCATCGGTTGCCGCACCGTCGGCGAGGTCCGCTGGCTGCCGCGCGCGGGACTGCAGCGCCGGCTCGGCACGGACCTGCTGGCGCGGCTGGACCAGGCCTATGGCGAGACGCCGGCGCAACTGGGCTGGTTCGCCGCGCCGCCCGCCTTCGCCGAACGGATGGAATTGCCGGGGCGGACCGAGTCGGCCGCCGGCGTGCTGGCCGGCGCGCAGCGTCTGCTGCAGGCGGTGGCCGGCTGGCTCACCGTGCATCAGGCCGGCGTCACGCGCTTCGTGCTGCGGCTCGAACACGAACGCCAGCGGCGCGACGCCGCCATCGCCGCCACGCCGGTGACGGTCAGCCTGGCCCAGCCCAGCCGCGATCCCGGGCATCTGTCGCGGCTGCTGCAGGAAAAGCTCGACCGGCTGCAGTTCGATGCGCCGGTGGTCGGCCTGATGCTGAAGGTCGAGACCGTGGCCGAATGCCTGCCGCAGAGCGACACGCTGTTTCCCGAGCCGGGCGGCGGGCAGGCCGAACTCGGCCGCGTGCTCGATACGCTGGTGGCGCGGCTGGGCCGCGAAAACGTGCTGCAGCCGCATCCGCTGGCCGACCATCGGCCCGAATGCGCCAACCGCTGGCGGCCGGTCGACGAAGCCGGCGCGGGCCGCGCCAACGCATCACCGCGCACTTCGCCGCGCGCTTCGACGCGCGCTTCGATGATTGCGGCCGATGGGATTGCCTTGCCCGACCGCCCGCTGTGGCTGCTCGAACCGCCGCTGCGCCTGCCGGTGCGCCGGCATCGCCCCTGCCACGGCACCCCGTTGACGCTGCTGTCCCGACCCGAACGCATCGAGTCAGGCTGGTGGGACGGCGCCCTCGCCACGCGCGACTACTTCATCGCCGAACGCAGCGACGGCCTGCGCTGCTGGGTCTATCGAGAACGGCCGGGGCGCGAGGGGGACGAGGAGGGGGAGTACCGGTGGTTTTTGCAGGGGTTGTTTGGGTGAGGAGAGCGCGTATGTTCTCCGCCGAGGGGCCTCAATGCACTTCCGCGACTTGCTATCGCCCGACTATTGGTATATCTTTTTGATATACATCAAACAGGAGGGTAGCGTGGAAACCGCAAAGATCTTCTGGTCCGGCCGCTCCCAGGCCGTCCGTCTGCCAAAGGACTTTCGCTTCGAGAGCGCCGAAGTTCGCATTCGCCGCCACGGCAATGCGGTCATTCTCGAACCCATCGCCGACGATTGGAAATGGCTCGATCAGGTCGTCGGTCCCGTCGACGAAGACTTTGTGCAGGCGGTCAACGAGCAGCCCGCTGAACAGGATCGCCCCGAGCTGGATTTTTTCAAGTGAGATATCTGCTCGACAGCAACGCCGTGATCGCCATCATGAAAGGCCACACCGGCGTCCTTTCGCACCTGCGCCAGCATCAGCCCCGGGATTTTGGCATCCCGTCAATCGTGGCGCATGAGCTCTTCTATGGAGCGTACAAGGGACAGCGCACTGCCGAAAATCTGGCCCGAGTGGAGGCATTGCAGTTCGAAGTCCTGGATTTCGACCGTGAGGATGCACGCCATGCGGGGGAATTGCGGGCGATGTTGGCAGCGGCCGGCACACCCATAGGACCGTACGATGTCCTGATTGCAGGGCAAGCAGTCGCCCGAAAGCTCACGCTGATTACGCACAATGTGAGGGAGTTCCAGCGTGTGCCTGGTATCTCGGTAGAAGATTGGGAGTCCTGAAAATACGTCGGGACTGGTTGCGGTGCCTCTTCAGTAGCCTCCTTCGGGAGGCTTTTTCATTGGCCGCCGTGCTGGCATGGGGCGTGATGTGTCTTGCTTTCTCGAAGGCAAATACTGTATAAATATACAGTGCCAATCCAAGGCATTCCTTCTCGCAGTGCTGTGTCCCAAGCTCCACCCCAACCCCCGTTTTCCACGTCGTCGCTGCCGCCATCGCTGGCGTCGCTGCTGCTTGGCAGCCTGCCCGACTACGCGGAGCTGCACTGCATTTCCAACTTCACCTTCCTGACCGGTGCTTCCCATCCCGAGGAGCTGATCGAACGCGCGCTGGCGCTGGGCTATCGCGGGCTGGCGCTGACCGACGAGGCCTCGGTGGCTGGCACGGCGCGGGCGCATCACGCGCTGAAGACGCTGCGCGAGCGTACCCGCGAGGCGGTGGAGCGCAGTGCGGCGCGGCTGGCGAGGATGGCCGCCGGCGCCTCACCCGACGACGCGGACGACGATGACGAATACGACGATGACGACAACGAAATGTGGCTCGCGGCGCCATCGTCAGGCCCGGGGGCAGCCGCTGCCATGGCCGATTCGCCGGCAGGCGGGACGGTCCAGCCGGAGTTCCTGCGCCGGCATGCGCGCCTGCTGGCCCGGGCCGAGGCGGCCGAAGCCTTCCGGCTGCTGATCGGCAGCCGCATGACGCTGCAGGCGGATGCGGGGGAGGGCAACGGCGAACTGGGTTTGCGGCAGCGCGACGTCCCGTCCGATGTCCCCTCCGGCATCCGGCTGATCCTGCTGGCGCAGGACCGCGAAGGGTTCGGCAATCTGTGCGAGCTGATCACGCTCGGACGCCGGCGCGCCGACAAGGGCAGCTACCAGCTGTACCAGCACGACATCAGCGATCCCGCTGCCGAAGAAGCGCATCTGCTCGGCATGCCGCATTGCCTGGCGCTGCTGCTGCCGGACTACTGCGCCGACCCCGACACGCTGCGCGCGCAGGCGCAATGGTGCCGGGCGGTCTTCGGCGAGCGCGTCTGGATTGCGCTGGAGCTGCTGCAGGAACATGCCGACGCGCTGCATCGCGAGCGGCTCGAGGCGGTGGCCGCGGAAACCGGCGTGCCGCTGGTGGCCGCCGGCGCGGTGCAGATGCATGTGCGTTCGCGCAAGCCGCTGGCCGATGTGCTGACGGCGATCCGGCTGGGCCAGCCGCTGGGCGCCTGCGGCATGGCGCTGGCGCCCAATGCCGAGCGCCATCTGCGCATGCGGCAGCGCCTGTCGCGGCTCTATCCGCGCGAGGCGCTGGCGCAGACGGTGAAGATCGCGCAGGCCTGCGACTTCTCGCTCGATGCGCTGCGCTACGAATATCCCGAGGAGCTGGTGCCGAAGGGCCATACGCCGAGTTCCTACCTGCGCCAGGAGACGCTGGCCGGCGCGGCACTGCGCTATCCCGACGGCATTCCGCAATCGGTGCGGCAACGGCTCGAGGACGAGTTCGCGCTGATCGAGGAAAAGGGCTACGAGCATTTCTTCCTGACCGTCTACGACATCGTCCGCTTTGCCCGCGGCAAGGGCATCCTGTGCCAGGGCCGCGGCTCGGCCGCCAATTCGGTGGTCTGCTACTGCCTGTACATCACCGAGGTCAGCCCCGAGCAGACCAATCTGCTGTTCGGCCGCTTCATCTCGCGCGAGCGCGACGAGCCGCCCGACATCGACGTCGACTTCGAGCACCAGCGGCGCGAGGAGGTGATCCAGTACATCTACGACCAGTACGGCCGCCATCGAGCCGCGCTGGCCGCGACGCTGATCACCTATCGCGCCCGCAGCGCGCTGCGCGACGTGGGCCGCGCGCTCGGCATCGACCCCGGCGTGGTCGAGCAGGTGGTCAAGGGCCAGGCGTGGTGGGAGAGCGGCCACACCTTCGTCGAGCGCATCGCGCGCTACGGGCTCGACCCGGATTCGCCGGCGGTGCGCCAGTGGGCCAGCCTGGTGGCGCAGCTGCGCGGTTTTCCGCGCCACCTGTCGCAGCATGTCGGCGGCTTCGTGATCGCGCGCGACAAGCTGTCGCGGCTGGTGCCGATCGAGAATGCGGCGATGGAGAAGCGCAGCGTGATCCAGTGGGACAAGGACGATCTCGAATCGCTGGGCCTGCTGAAGGTCGATGTGCTGGCGCTCGGCATGCTGACCGCGATCCGGCGCGCGCTGGCGATGATCCCGAATCCGAATCCCGCGCATCCGCAGCTGCCTTGCCGCATGGAGGACATTCCGCAGGACGACGAGGATACCTACGACATGCTGTGCAAGGCCGACACCATCGGCGTGTTCCAGGTCGAGTCGCGCGCGCAGCAGTCGATGCTGCCGCGGCTGCAGCCGCGCCGCTACTACGACCTGGTGGTCGAGGTCGCGATCGTGCGGCCGGGGCCCATCCAGGGCGGCATGATCCATCCCTATCTGAAGCGGCGCGAGATGGTCCGCCGCACCGGCAAGCTGCCGACCTATCACAACGAGGTGATCCGCCGCGTGCTGGGCCGCACGCTGGGCGTGCCGATCTTCCAGGAACAGGTGATGCAGCTGGCCATCGATGCGGCGGGCTTCACGCCGGGCCAGGCCGACCAGTTGCGCCGCTCGATGGCCGCGTGGCGGCGCAAGGGCGATCTGAAGCGACACCAGGATGCGTTGATCAAGGCGCTGACCCGCAACGGCTATCCGGATGCATTCGCGCAGGCGATCTGCAAGCAGATCGAGGGCTTCGGCGAATACGGCTTCCCCGAAAGCCACGCCGCGAGCTTCGCCAAGCTGGTCTATGTCAGCGCCTGGATCAAGCGCCATCATCCCGCGGCCTTTCTTTGCGCCTTGCTGAACAGCCAGCCGATGGGCTTCTATTCGCCGTCGCAGCTGGTGCAGGACGCGCGCCGCCATCGCGTCAGGTCGCTGCCGCCGGACGTGACGGTCAGCGGCTGGGAAAGCGTGCTGGAGAACGACGCGGTACGGCTCGGCCTGAACCGGGTCAAGGGCATGCGCGAGGCCGCGGCGCTGCGGATCGAACAGGCCCGGCTCGAGCGGCCCTTCGCCAGCGTCGAGGACCTGGTGCTGCGCGCCGGGCTCGATCGGCACGATATCGACGTGCTGGCCGCGGCCGATGCGCTGCGCTCGCTGGCCGGCCATCGCCGCCAGG
>NZ_AMPR02000213.1:0-4954 GCF_000307735.3 Cupriavidus sp. HPC(L)
GCCACGCGCGGCGTCGGCGTGTCCATGCGCGGACGCACCAGCGTGAATTCGGGCTCGGGCAGCAGCCATTCGCCGCGGCAGTCGCCGAGCGCCAGCCGCGCGTCGCCGAGCGTGCCGGAGATCCAGATGTCGTCCCCCGGCCGGGCCGCGTCGCGGCGCAGCGCGCTGGCGCGCGGCACGTCGCCGAACACGGTCAGCGACAGCGTCAGCGGGCCGCGCGTGGTGTCGCCGCCGACCAGTTCGCAGCCATGCGCGTCGGCCAGTTCCAGCATGCCGGCGGCAAGCTCGGCCAGCCACGCCGGCTCGGCCTCGGGCAACGCCAGCGCCAGCGTGAAGGCGCGCGGCTCGGCGCCCATCGCGGCGAGATCGGACAGATTGACGGCAAGCGCCTTGTGGCCCAGCGCGCGCGGCGGCACGTCGGGGAAGAAATGGCGGCCGCTGACCAGCATGTCGGTGCTGACCGCCAGCAGATGTCCCGGGCGGGGGTCCAGCAGCGCGCAGTCGTCGCCGACACCGAGCACCGCCTTGCGGGCAGGCCGGGTGAAATAGCGGCGGATCAGTTCAAATTCGGAAAGCTGCGCGGATGGATGCGTGGAAGGTTGCGCGGCGGGGTCGCGGTCGGTCGGAGGCATGCTGGAGTCGGCTCGGCAACCCGCCCGGCGGGCGCGGCAAGAAGGCGGGAGAGTCCTGGGTGTCTTGTGACGGGGCCGCCGGACGACGCCTCGGACGGCATGCGCGGCTGGTCAGTGCCCTCCGCATCCGGCATATTGTACCGAAACGCAAAGGTGCCTCTCGCAAAACGCTTATTGTGAAATAAAATTTCACAATATAAAATGCGGGGCTCGATCAGGAGACAGCGGGCAGGTGGAGCCGGCCCGCGAGGGTGTGTTCCCACCGCTTTCCGCTTCGTCAAACACGGCTCCACAGACCGGAAGATGCGCCGATGACCAGTCCTTCGCAGCCCGATTCACAGCCGAACTCGCAGGCAATCTCGCAAGACGAGCTGAAACAGCAGCAGCGCGAGGCGCTGCGCAAAGCCGCCCTCGAATATCACGAGTTTCCGACCCCGGGCAAGATCTCGGTCACGCCGACCAAGCCGCTGTCGAACCAGCGCGACCTGGCGCTGGCCTATTCGCCGGGCGTCGCGGCCGCTTGCGAGGAGATCGTCGCCGATCCGGCCAATTCCTTCCGCTACACCGCGCGCGGCAATCTGGTCGGCGTGGTCACCAACGGCACCGCGGTGCTCGGCCTGGGCGACATCGGTCCGGCGGCCTCGAAGCCGGTGATGGAAGGCAAGGCAGGCCTGTTCAAGAAGTTTGCCGGCATCGACGTGTTCGATATCGAGATCGACGAGAAGGACCCGGAAAAGCTGGTCGAGATCATCGCCTCGCTGGAGCCGACCTTCGGCGGCATCAACCTCGAGGACATCAAGGCGCCGGAATGCTTCTACGTCGAGCGCAAGCTGCGCGAGCGGATGAAGATTCCCGTCTTCCACGACGACCAGCACGGCACCGCGATCGTGGTCGGCGCGGCGGTGATCAACGGCCTGCGCGTGGTCGGCAAGGACATCAAGGACGTCAAGCTGGTCGCCTCCGGCGCGGGCGCGGCAGCGCTGGCCTGCCTGGATCTGCTCGTTGATCTCGGCCTGCCGCTGTCCAACATCTGGGTCACGGACCTGGCCGGCGTGGTCTACGAGGGCCGCACCGAGCTGATGGATCCGGAGAAGGCGCGCTTCGCGCAGAAGACCGACAAGCGCAAGCTGGCCGAGGTCATCGACGGCGCCGACATCTTCCTGGGCCTGTCGGCCGCCGGCGTGCTCAAGCAGGACATGGTGCAGCGGATGGCCGACCGCCCGCTGGTGCTGGCGCTGGCCAACCCGAATCCGGAAATCATGCCGGAGCAGGTCAAGGAAGTGCGGCCCGACGCGGTGATCGCCACCGGCCGCACCGACTATCCGAACCAGGTCAACAACGTCCTTTGCTTCCCGTTCATCTTCCGCGGCGCGCTGGACGTGGGCGCGACGACCATCACCAAGCAGATGGAAATCGCCGCCGCGCACGCCGTCGCCGAGCTGGCGCGGCAGGAGCAGAGCGATATCGTGGCGACGGCCTACGGCATCCAGGATCTGTCGTTCGGCCCCGAATACCTGATTCCGAAGCCCTTCGATCCGCGCCTGATCGTCAAGGTCGCGCCGGCGGTGGCGCAGGCGGCGATGGACTCCGGCGTGGCGACCCGCCCGATCGAGGACATGGACGCGTACAAGCTGCAGCTGCAGCAGTTCGTCTACCACTCGGGCACGCTGATGAAGCCGATCTACGCGGCCGCCCGCAAGGTCGCGATGGAGAAGAAGCGCATCGTGTTCGCCGAGGGCGAGGAAGAGCGCGTGCTGCGCGCGGTGCAGGTGATCGTCGACGAGAAGCTGGCCAACCCGATCCTGATCGGCCGGCCGGCCGTGCTGACGCACCGCATCGAACGCTTCGGCCTGCGCCTGCGCATGGGCGTCGACTTCACCGTGGTCAACCCCGAGCACGACGAGCGCTTCCGCGACTACTCCGACACCTACTACCGGATGATGGCCCGCCAGGGCGTGACGCCGCAGTACGCCAAGCTCGAGATGCGCCGTCGCACCACGCTGATCGGCGCGATGCTGGTGCACAAGGGCGAGGCCGACGGCATGATCTGCGGCACGGTGAGCAATACCGCCGCGCATCTGCGCTATATCGACCAGGTGCTGGGCGGCACCAACGAGGTCTATGCGGCGATGAACGGCCTGGTGCTGCCGGGCCGCCAGATCTTCCTGGTGGACACCCACGTCAACGTCGATCCGAGCGCGCCGCAACTGGCCGAGATCACGATCATGGCCGCCGAGGAGCTCAAGCGCTTCGGCATCGAGCCCAAGATCGCGCTGCTGTCGCATTCGAACTTCGGCTCGTCGGAAGCGCCGTCCGCGCAGAAGATGCGCGAAACGCTGGCGATCCTGCGCGAGCGCGCGCCGGAGCTGGAGGTCGACGGCGAGATGCACGGCGACTGCGCGCTGGACCAGAAGCTGCGCGACCAGCTGGTGCCGGACGGCACGCTGAAGGGCGAAGCGAACCTGCTGGTGTGCCCGAACATCGATGCCGCCAATATCGCCTACAACCTGCTGAAGACGGCCGCCGGCAACAACGTCGCGATCGGCCCGATCCTGCTGGGCGTCAACGCGCCGGTGCATATCCTGACGCCGTCGGCTACCGTCCGCCGCATCGTCAACATGACGTCGCTGGTGGTGGTGGACGCGGCGGCGAAGCGGTAAGACCTCGCCAGGCGAGTGCAGGAGCCGGGGCATGCCCCGGCTTTTTTATTGGCCTTCAGCGACGGTTAGTGTGCGCATACATTCCATTAACGCCTTGAAACAATTCAGGTTTTCGGCGTGGCCGGCGCGCGGGGATTGATTATTTAACCGCTTGCGCGTAACCTAGCGCCTTCGATGCAGGCGATCCCTTGACCGCGCTTGGCGTTGGATTGCTGCGCCACCAGACCAGACAACGTGGGTTCCCCGACTTCTTTGCCGCAACGCGCATCGCGCTCCGACAAGATCCTGCTACGGGTCCAGCCTTCGCTCCAACGGGTTGCGCGCGGCGCCCTGCATACGCTCGCGGCGCTGGCCATGGCGGCCACGCTGGCGCAGCCGGCCCAGGCGAAGCAGTCCGCGCAGGTGCTGCCGGATACGCTGGGAACCATTGCAGTGCAGCAGTTGCCCAACGAGGCACAGCAGACGCTGCAGCGCATCGAGGCCGGAGGGCCGTATCCGTACGCGAAGGATGGCTCGCGGTTCGGCAACTACGAGCGGATCCTGCCTCGGCGGCCGCGCGGCTATTACCGTGAATACACGGTTGCCCGTCCAGGCAGCCGCAATCGGGGGGCGAAGCGAATCGTCTGTGGCGGCGAACAACGGGCCGCCAACGACTGCTATTACACGGAAGACCACTACAACAGCTTCAAACGGATAATCAGATGATGACTGACATTTTCGGACTGGGCGACGCCCTTGCCGCCCGCGAAGAGCGCGGCGCCGGAGATGGCTGGCAGCGGGCTCAACAACATGCCCAGAACCTTTATGACAGTGTGCTGATGATGCCCCGCTACGAGGTCGCGCACAATAAACTGCCGCCGGCGTCGCCGCAGGACGGCAATGCCGAAGTGGCCTGCGGCAGAGAGGCCGCGCTGAACCTGTTCAAGACCGTGCGACCCAATATCGTCCAGTCGATCCGCGCCTTCCGCGTGCCCGAGCTGGCACAGGCGGCAGCCGACCTCGGCCAGCATTTTCTCTACGCCAATTGCGCCCATTGCACGACCAAGGGCGAGGTGCTGGAAACGATCGCCACCGCCTTCCTGTTCCCGAAGCATTTCGGCAAGAACTTCGATGCGCTGGCCGATTGCCTGACCGACATGATTCACAAGGCCGGCGTGCAGCCCGGTTTCGTCATCGTGCTCGAGGGCCTGCCCTGCGCGCAGAAGTTCGACAAGGAAGCGCGCGAGACGCTGCTTGACGTGTTCCGCGACGCCGCCGAATTCTGGGCCGAGCGCCGCGTGCAGTTCCGCGTGTTCTACTCGTTCGCCTGAGCGCACTCAGCCCGCCGCACAAGAAAAAGGCCCGCCAATCGGCGGGCCTTTTTGCGTGGACAGCGGCGCGGCCGCCGTCCCGGCACTTCGCAAGGCCGATCAGGCCGCCGGCGGCACCTGGCCCTGCGGCGTCAGCTGGTCGATCAGCTCCGGCAGGCCGGCGCTGAGCTGCGCCGCGACATCGTCGCGCGACAGGCCGGTGCTCGACGACAGCGTGTCGAGCGCACCCGTGCCCTGCAGCGCCTCGGCCAGCGACGACGGCGATACCGGCTGATTGGGGCCAGTGCCGATCCACGAGGACACCTGCTCGCCCAGGCCCGCCTGCGCCAGGATCTGCTGCAGCGCGCCGATG
>NZ_AMPR02000212.1:0-31302 GCF_000307735.3 Cupriavidus sp. HPC(L)
CTTCGCCGACCGGCAACCGCTTCGAGCCGGGCTCGCGCGGCGCGCTGTCGCCGCTGGGCAGCGGCGACGGTTCCAGCGGATAGACGCGCGCGCCGGGCACCAGGCCCAGCACGTCGGACTGCGGCATCAAATAAAGACGGTCGGCGCCGAAGCCGACCACTTCGGCCTCGGCCATGCGCGGGCCTTGACCGGGCGCGCCGGCATGACCAGGGATCTCGATCAGGCAGTCGCTGCCAACCGGCATGCGCAGGCCGACCGCTTCCAGCACCAGTCCGGCGGCGCGCGTCAGCCGGCCGCAGCTGCGCTTGCTGTCCAGCTCGGCGACATTGGCGGCGGCGCCGGCCAGCGCATCGCGCCAGCGCTGGCCATGCAGCTCGGGCACGCCGGCTGCGGCATCGGTCGACGCGTTGGCCGAGGGCGCGGCGATCGGCTCACGCATCGGGCGCTTCCCACGGATCGTTGCGGCCAAGGGCCTTGACCACGCGGCTCCAGCGGGTGGCCAGCGTCGCGTCGAGTTCGCCGCTGGCGGCGCTGGCGATGCACCCGCCGCGTGCGACGGTCGCGTCGGCGCGCACCGACCAGCCGGCCGCTTCCAGCTCGCCGGACAGATGCGTCTGCACCAGCTCGATATCGTCAGGGTTCAGCAGCAGGCACGGCGCGCCGGACAGCGCCGGCTCGTTGGCCAGCAGTTCGCGCACCGCGGGCAACAGCACGGCCGGGTTGTGCGCGACGGTGTCGTGCACCAGCTTGCGCGCGACGTCGAGTGCGAGTGCGATCAGCGTCTGCCCGACCTCGTCGTCGATGCGGCGCAGCGCGCCGGCGAAGGTGCCGGCCAGTTCCTGCAGGCGGGCGGCCTCCTGGCGCGCGGTCTCGAGGCCGCGTGCGTAGCCTTCGCGATGGCCGTCGCCGTAACCCTGGGTCTGGCCCTGCGTGTAGCCCTGGGCATAGCCTTCCTTGCGGGCGCCCTCGCGCATCGCGTCCAGCGCGGCGAAGTCGATCGGCGGCGGTGCCGGTTCTTCCGGTTCGGCTTCGAACGCGGGCGGCGGAGGCGGCGGCGCGTCGAAGGCAGACATCTTCCAGCGGCGCCAGCCGTTGCCGTCGCCGCCGCGGTCGCCGCGCTTGCTGCCAGGCTGGCGTTCATCGGCGCCCAACGCATCGAAGCTTTCGAAGGCGGCGCCGTCGCGGCCACCACGCAGGTTCAGCCCGGCGGACGAGGAAGGCGATGCGGCGGGCGCGGACTGCGCGGCGGCGTGGGCTTGTGCACGCGGCTCGTAGCGTGCGCCGAAACCGCCGTCACGCTCATCGTCGCGCTCGTTGCCGAGCGGGCCGCCCAGATGGTGGCCCAGCGCCTGCCGCGCGTAGGGATTAGACATAGGCATCGTCGCCGGCTCCGATCTGGATCTCGCCGGCGTCGGCCAGGCGTCTTACCACCTGCAGGATGCTCTTCTGCTCGGCCTCGACCTGCGACACGCGCACCGGGCCCAGCGCTTCCAGATCCTCGCGCAGCATCTCGCCCGCACGGGTCGACATGTTGCGGATGAACTTGTCGCGCAGTTCCTGCGGCGCGCCCTTGAGCGCGACGATCAGCGACTCGGTGGCGATTTCCTTCAGCACGCGCTGGATGCCGCGATCGTCCACTTCCAGCAGGTTCTCGAACAGGAACATCTCGTCGATGATCTTCTGCGCGAGGTCGCTGTCGTGCTGGCGCACGCCGGCGATCACCGCTTCCTCGTGCGTGGTGTTCATCAGGTTGATGATCTCGGCCGCGGTGCGGATGCCGCCCATGCGGCTGCGCTTCAGGCTCTGGCCGGCCAGCAGCTTGGTCAGCACGTCGGTCAGCTCCTGCAGGGCGCCCGGCTGCACGCCGCCGAAGGTCGCGATCCGCAGCACCACGTCGTTGCGCAGCCGGTCGGTGAACAGCGCCAGCACTTCCGAGGACTTCTGACGGTCCAGGTGGATCAGGATGGTGGCGATGATCTGCGGATGCTCGTCGCGGATCAGCTCGGCCACCGAGGTCGCATCCATCCAGTTCAGCGAGTCGATGCCGCTGCCCGGGTCGCGCGATTCCAGGATGTCCTCGATCACGGACAGCGCGCGTTCCTCGCCCAGCGCCTTGTTCAGGACGCTCTTGATGAACGTGCTCGAGTCGACCGACAGCGCCAGGAACTGCTCGGTCTCGCTGCGGAACTCGGCCAGCACGGCCGCCATTTCTTCTCGCGTGACGGCGTTCAGCGACGCCATGGCGGAGCCCAACGTCTGTACTTCGCGCGGCGACAGGTGCTTGAACACCTCGGCCGCTGCATCCTCACCGAGCGACATCATCAGGATGGCGCTCTTCTGCAAGCCCTCACCGTTCATCGCTAGACATCCAGTTCTTGATCACACTGGCGACCAGACGCGGGTCGCGTTGCGCGGCGTCGCGCACCAGGGCGAGATCGCTTTCGTATTTGGCGGTCAGGCGCAGCACTTCCGGATCCGGCTGCTGCTCCTCGACCGGCAGCAGCACCGACTCGGCCGCATTGGCCTCCGCTGGCGGCGGCAACGGCGGCGCGGTGTACTTGCGCAGGATCGGCCGTGCCACCTTGAACCACACGAACAGGGCCAGCAGAGCCAGCAGCAGATATTGCGCGGCGGTCTTGGCCAGCTCGATCATCTCGGGTTGCTTCCACAGCGGCAGTTCGGGCTTGATCTCGTCGCCGGAGGTGAACGGGCTGTTGACCACATTGAGCGAGTCGCCGCGCGCCGGCGAGAAGCCCATCGCCTCCTTGGCCAGGTTCTCGATCTGCGCCAGTTGCGCGGCGGTCAGCGGCTCGCTGGTGACCTTGCCGTTCGCGCCCGCCACCTGGCGATGGTTGACCACCACCGCGACCGACAGGCGGCGGATGCCGCCCGGTGCCTGCTGCACGTGGCGCACGGTGCGGTCGAGCTCGTAGTTGGTGGTCGAATCGCGGCGGTTGCTGCTTGGGCCGGACTGGGCGCCGGCGAGCGCGGCCTGCGCGGTGCCGGCCTGCTGACCCTGGGCCTGCTGGCCGGCCTGTCCTTGCTGACCCTGCTGTCCTTGTTGTCCTTGCTGTCCCGGTTGCTGCGTGACCACCGGTGCGGCGGCCTGCAGCGGCGGCTGGTTCGACAGCGCGCCCGGCACGCCGCCGACGGGCGAGCCGCCTTGCTGGTTCGATTCGCTGGTCTGCTGGCTACGGATCGCCGCGCGGGTCGGATCCTGGTTCGGCTTGAACGACTCGTCGGTGTGCTCGACGATACTGAAGTCGACGTCGGCGGTGACCTGGGCCTTCACATTGCCCTGGCCGACGATCGGAGCGAGGATCGACTCGACGCGCTGCACATAGGTGCGCTCGAGCGTCTGCACATACTTGAGCTGCGTGGCATCGAGCATGCGCTCGTTGCTGCCGTTGCCCGACAGCAGGTTGCCATGCTGGTCGACGATCGAGATCGACTTGGGCGTCAGCTCCGGCACGCTCGACGACACCAGATGGCTGATCGCGGCGACCTGGCCTTCGTCGATGGCGCGGCCCGGATGCAGCGTCAGCACGATCGACGCGGTCGGCTTCTGGCGCTCGCGCACGAACAGCGTCGGCTTCGGAATGGCCAGATGCACGCGGGCGGACTGCACCGCGGCGATCGATTCGATCGAGCGCGCGAGCTCGCCTTCGAGCCCGCGCTGGTAATTGACCTGTTCGGCGAACTGGCTGATGCCGAACTTCTGGTTGTCCATCAACTCCATGCCGGCGTTGCCGCTCTTGGGCAGGCCCTGCGAGGCCAGCCGCAGCCGCATCTCATGGACCTTGTCGGCCGGCACCATCACCGCACCGCCACCCTCGGCGAACTTGTACGGCACGTTCATCTGCTGCAGCGACGCGATCACCGCGCCGCCGTCGCGCTCGGACAGGTTGCTGTACAGCACCTTGTAGTCGGGGCTGCGCGACCACAGCACGCCGACTGCAATCGCGGCGGCCAGCGCGGCGCCGCCCAGCATCAGCGGCAGGCGCGGATTGCCCTTGAAGCGCTCCATCAATTCGGAGCGGTTGCCTAGCACGGCCGCGGCATTCATGCGCGGGCCTCCGTGTTGGCCGACCCGCCGAGCCGGCCGGGCAGGGGCGAACCTTGCCGGGGGCGCAATGCGCCGCCCTGGCGGTGGCCGATGTCGGCATGGCTCAGATCACGCAGCAGACAAAACACGCGTACTCTCCGCGATAGTTAAACAAAGGGGCGCCGGTGTCGTTAATGCATTCGCTGGCACCAAACCACGAAAGCGGGTGGGGAGCGGCAAGGCGACAACCCGCCAGACCCGGCACGGTAGCGATGATCGGTTACCGCGCGCACAGACAATCGGAGGAATAGGACGGCTTTTCGGTCCGATTTCGGCCTATGCCGGGCCAGGCGCGACGGGTACGCTTCGGCTGCTGGATGGGAAGGAGCGCCCGCGCGGCACCCGTTCCCGTCCGACCGACCCAATCCGGGGCCCGCCGACCTTGTCTCGGCGCCTCGCCAACTACGGAATAAATAGACCGATGAGTTCGATTGCTTCCATCGAAGGCATGCTGCAGCAGCTGCGCGGCCTGGCGCAGAGCGCGTCGGGCACGACGTCCCAGACCGCGCCGGCCGCCGCTTCCGGCTTTGCCGGCGAGCTGCAGCGTTCGCTGCAGAAGATCAGCGGCGCCCAGGAACGCGCCTACGGCCTGGCCGAGGCGTTCGAGCTCGGCAAGCCGGGAGTCGCGCTGAACGACGTGATGATCGAAATGCAGAAGGCCAGCATTTCGTTCCAGACCGGCGTGCAGGTGCGCAACCGGCTGGCGATGGCGTATCAGGAAGTGATGAATATGGCGGTGTAAGCGTCGCGGATCGCGCGCTACCTACCGTATGCCATCTCGTCATTCCCGCGAACGCGGGAATCCAGCGTCTTTTGACGTCACTGGGTCCCCGCCTCCGCGGGGACGATGATGTGAGTGGAAACATGAAGGCGGCCCTTGCGGCCGCCTTATTCGTTTATTGCTGCGCCCGGGGTACCCTCACTCGATCCGCACGATCCCCGTATCCGCCTCTAGCCGATGCAGCCAGGCCAGCAGCTCTGCCACCGCCGTATAGAGCTGCGGCGGGATCTGGCTGTCGAGGTCGACCTGCATCAGCAGGTTGACCAGCGTGGGCGAGTCGTGGACATAGACGCCGGATTCGCGTGCCTGCGCGATGATCGATTCGGCGATCAGGCCGTAGCCCTTGGCGACCACGCGCGGGGCCGCGTCGTTCTTCTGGTACGACAGCGCGACGGCGGCGCCGCGGGGCGAGTCCTGCTGGCTCATGCGGCGCCCTCCGCGTCGGTGTCGCGGCGGATCGAGAAATGCAGCAGGTCGATGCCGCGCGCGCCGAGGTTGGTGCGAAGGCGATCCTGCGCGTCGTTCAGCATCCGTGCGATGCGGTCTTCCTGCACGGCCAGCCGGGTTTCCAGACCCGTAGGCGTCAGTGTCAGCCGGGCCTCCACCGTTCCCAACTGCGGCAACTCGAGCACCAGCCGGCTCGACCACGCGCGTTCGTCGGCGTCGTCGCCGTGTTCCGCCGACCCGCCGCGCTGGTGCTGTTCGGCGATGTCCCATTGCATCGGCGTGCCGGGCCACGCTTCGCCGGCCCAGCGGAACTGCTGGGTCGCTAACAGCTCGAGCTGCTGGCGCACGATGCCTTCGGTATTCGGATGGATGGCCGGTGCGGCTTCGGTCTTGGCCATATTGGCTGTCGCATCCGGCCGTGCCTGGGCGTCGTCGCTGGCGCTGAGCAGCGTCTGGGAGCCGGCCTGGCGGGCGGCGTCGTTGGCGGCGGCCTGGTAGGCCTGTGCTGCCGCCTGCAACGAGCGCGGCGTTTCGTTGCCGCGTGGGGCGTCGCTGGTGCGTGCAGCGGCGTCGCCCAGCGTCGCGGCCGGGTCTTCGGCGCCTGCCTCCAGGCCGGTGGTGGCGGAGCGCGCGGCATTCAACGCGGCGTCGAGCACCGCCTGCGAGGGATCGGCGGCTGCCAGTGCCTGGATCGCGCTGCTCAGGGCCTGGGCGTCGGTGGGCGAGGCGGGGAGCAGAGTCGGCAGCGGCGCCGTGCCCGAAGGTTGCATCGGCGCGCCCGGTTGCTGCCCGTAGGTGCCCGTCGCGGCCCCGTGACCGGACGCGGCACCGCCGGCGCCGGTTCTGGCGCTGTTGCCTGCGCTGTTGCCTGCGCTATTACCCGGATACGGATGCCGGCCGATTCCCGCCTGCGGCTCGCGCGCCAGACTGGCCAGCCCGCGTTCGCCAGCGATCCACTGCGCAAGATGCGATTCATAGAACAGCCCACTGTCCTGCACCAGATGCATCAGCGCCTGCCGCACCTGTGCGGTCCCTTCGGGCAGGCGCGTAGGCGGCACGGCCAGCAGCGGACCGGCGCTGCGCAGTGGCGCGGCCGAGCCCTGCGCCAGCAGGGTAAGGATGGTACGGGCGGCAAAGCTGAGCGTTTCGCGGGTGGAGCCGACCGGCGTGTTTGCCGAAGTCTGTCCCTGCGGACCGGTTCGCACCGGCAGCTCGACCGCGCCGGTGGCGGTGCCGTCGGACTGGCGCACCGTGGCGCCGCCGGGGCTGGCCGTCGGAATCAGCGCCGCCAGCTTGTTCGCCGACACCTGCGCGCGCAGCGTGTTGGTATCGAGACCTTGCCCTGACGGCGAGCCGGGCGGCAGATGGATCGCGGTCATGGGGTGGCTTCCGGGTGGTCCGCTGGGTCACCGGCTTGCCGGCGACGGCCAGCGGGACCCGGTGCGGGGTCAGGCAAGGCTGCCGTAGGCGTGCGAAAGATTCTGGCGGCGGCGCGAATCGCCCAGCAGTTGGCCCAGACGTGCCAGGTGCGGCAGCATCAGGTCGCGGATGCGGGCGTCGTACGCCAGGATCCGGTCGAGCAGCGCGTGACGTCGCATCCGTTCTTCGGCCGAGACCGGCACGTTGTGCTCGAGCTCGCGCAGGCGGTCCACCACGGCCAGGTAGACCGTCTGCACATCGTTGAATGCGGTCCAGTTTTCCGCCTCGGCGGCTTCGAGCATCTGCTCGGACAGCAGCAGCAGTTCCTCGTAGTTCAGCACGGTGGGAGACACGGTATGCATCATCAGTTCTCCTGCGCCACGGCAACGGCTTCCGGCTGAGCGGCGGCCGCCGATTGCGCGGCGTGGTCGCCGGCTTCCGGCTCGCCGATCTGCGCCCATGCGGTGGCGAGGTTTTCCAGCAGCGCGTCGACCTCGTTGAGCAGCGTGACATCGCTGCGCACATTGGCCAGCAGCAGGCGGCGGGTCATGTAGTCGTACAGCGCTTCGAGGTTGGCGGCGATCTCGCCGCCGGTGTCGTGATCCAGCACCGCGCGCAGGCCGTTGTCGACGATGTCGATCGCCTTCGAGATGGCCTGGCCGCGCGCCTGCACGTCGCCCGCATCGAGATGGAACTTGGCCCGTGCGATGGCCGAGCGCGCGCCGTCGTACAGCATGGCGATCAGCTTGTGCGGGCTCGCGCTCATGGCCCCGGTCTGCACGCCGACCCGGGCATAAGCGTTGATTGCTTGGCGCGCGTACATGATGGCGGTCCTTGCCGTTGGTTACTTCTTGGTCTGGTTGGCCAGCGCGGCGAATTGCTCGGTCAGATAGCTGCGGGTCTGATTGAGCTTGCTGACCAGCAGGTCCAGCTGGGTGAACTGCGCGCGGTAGCGTTCGATGGTCGTGTTGACGCGGTCCTCGACCTGCGCGTAGCGGTCTTCCAGGTCCTTCAGGCTCTCGGTCAGGCCATCGGTGGCAACCTTGATCGCCCCGTTGGTTTCGTTCAGGTCGTCGATGGCGTCGGTGATCTGCTTGCCGTAGCCGCCGGTGCCGGTGGTGTGCGAGAACATCGAGGTCACGCCGCCGAGGTTCTCGCTGATCGCCTTGGTCAGCTTCTTGTCGTCGACCTGTAGCGTGCCGTCCTTGGTGAACGAGACGCCGATCTCCGACAGCGTGATGGTGCCGCCCTTGCCGTCCGGCTGCGGCACGTTGAGCATGCTGCGCAGGCTGGTCTGGATCGAGCGCAGCGTGCTGTCGCCGTTCAGTGCGGCGCTGCTGCCGGTGGTCGTGTCGAACGCAGTCAGCGACTTGGCCGTGCTCTGGATGTTGTTGTACGCGGTGACGAAGCCCTGGATCGCGGCCTTGATCGCGTCGGTGTCGCGCGTCACGGTCAGGCTGCTGGTGCCGGTCTTGTTCAGCGTCAGCGTGACGCCCTGGGCCGCATCGGTGACGGTATTGCTCTGGCTGACCACGTCGATGCCGTTGATCTTCAGCTTGGCGTTGGTCGCGCGCACCGTCTCCTGCATGCCGCTCGGCTGCACCGCCTGGGTCGGATCGAAGCCGACCAGATTGCTCAGTTCGGGGCTGTCCGCGGTAATCCGCATGCTGGACTGTTCGCCGGTGGTGTTCGAGGTCAGCACCAGGCGGTAGGGCGTGCCGCTGCCGTCGTTGACGATGCTGGCGGTCACGCCGACGTTGGCTTGATTGATCGCGTCGCGAATGCCCTGCAGCGAGTTCTGGCCGGGCTTGATCTCAACGGTCTTGGTGCGCGCGGCGTCGGCGGTGAAGCCCAGCGGATCGGTGTAGCCGCCGGTGCCTTCGTTGTAGCCCTGGCGCGTGCCGAATTCGAAGGTGATCTTGCCGGTGCCGATCGCGGTGGTCTGGCTGGCGACGTTGGTGCCCACCAGCGATTGCGCCTGCGCGAGGCTGGTGACGTTGACCGAGTAGGTGCCCGGCACGGCGTTGGAGCCTGCCGCGGCGGTCATGATGTCGGTGGAACCGGCCACCGCCTTGGCGGCGCCGAAGGTGGCCGCATCGGCGAGCTTCTTGGCGGCGCTCTGGTAGGCGGACAGCACGCTGCTGAGCGTGCCGTAGGCGGAAAGCTTGGCTTGGTAGCTGGACGCCTGGGTCTCGAGCAGCTTCAGCGGCGTCTTTTCCGCGGCCTCGAGTTTCTCGAGCAGCGCGCCAAGTTCAAGTCCGGAGCCGACACCGATGTTGGAGATGGTAGCCATAGTCTTTTGCCTTTGTTGTTCAGCCTGTCTACGTCAACGCGTCCCAAGAAACGCTTTGCAGGCAGCGAACTGCCTGCGAAGCATTCCCAGCGGAAAACCGGGCCTTGCGGGCCCGGCTTTCCGCGCCGTTGCGAATTAACGCAGCAGCGACAGCACGTTTTGCGTGGTCTGGTTGGCTTGCGCCAGCACCGAGGTACCAGCTTGCTGCAGGATCTGCGCGCGGGTCATGTTCGACACTTCCGTTGCGTAGTCAGCGTCCTGGATGCGCGAACGCGAAGCCGACAGGTTGGTCACGGTGGTGCCCAGGTTCGAGATCACCGAGTCGAAACGGTTTTGCACCGCACCCAGCGAGCTGCGCAGGGTGTCGACGTTCGCCAGCGCTGCGTCCAGCTTGGCCAGCGGGTTCGAGCTGGCGCCCGAGGTGATGCTGGACAGTTGGATGTTGGCGGTGTCGATCGCGAAAGCGGCGGTACCGGCGGTCGTGGTCACGTCGGCCGATTGCGGATCCAGAGCGATGTAGAACTCCTTCGCAACGGTCGCTTCGACTTCGAAGCCCTTGGCCTTCAGCGTGCTTACTTCGGTCGCGTCGGCGGCGGTGATCGTCACGGTGGCGTACCAGTTGCCGTTGTCGTCCTTCTCGGCCGTACCGGCCAGGACCACGCTACCGGCGGCGACGCCCAGGCGCGAAGCCAGGTCACCAGCGTTCGATTCCGTCACGGCCGTGGTCGTCACGTTCGTCGTCGTGCCGTAGGCGGTTTGGTAGTCGGCGGCGACCAGAGCGGCCGGCGTGCCCTTCGGGCCCGACACGTTGAAGCCGTCCAGACCCAGGGTCTTGGCGGTGATTTCCTTCAGGTCGATGGCGATGATTTCGCCGTCGTTCGCGCCGACCTGGATGTTCATCTTGGTGTCCTTGGCCAGAACCTTGACGCCGTTGAACTGGGTCTGTTCCGAGACACGGTTGATTTCTTCCAGACGCTGCTTGATTTCGTCCTGGATCGACTGCAGGTCCGAAGCCGAGTTCGAGCCGGTCGCGGCTTGCACCGACAGTTCACGGATACGCTGCAGGTTGTTGTTGACTTCCGTCAGCGCGCCTTCGGTCGTCTGCGCCAGCGAGATGCCGTCGTTGGCGTTGCGCTGCGCTTGCGTCAGGCCGCGGATGTTGGCGGTGAAGCGGTTGGCAATCGCCTGACCGGCCGCGTCGTCCTTGGCGCTGTTGATACGCAGGCCCGAGGACAGGCGCTGGATCGCGGTGTTCAGCGCCGATTGCGACGTGTTCAGGTTGTTCTGAGTCATCAGAGACAACGAGTTGGTATTAATGACTTGCGCCATGGTACGACTCCTATTTGCAATGTTTTACGCATTCCGGCGGGTGCCGTAACGTTGGCTGCCTGCACTGCAGGGCGTGAAGTGCCTCCGTTGCCAAGGTTATCGACCGGGCTGCCGAAAGGTTTAGAGTGATCTTCAGTCGGCGGTGCGGAAAGCTGTCATTGCAAGGCTGGTGGCGGCTCCGGGTCTGGCTCAGGCTCGCCGCCGCGAGCGCGTGCGCGGGGTGAACAGCCGGACGAACTCGGGCGGCACCTCGTCGCGGGGCAGCTCGATCGGCTGTCCGTCGACGTTGTCCGGGGTGATTGCCGCGATCGCATGCTTGTAGACGATCTGCGGCGCCGGGTCGCCGGGGGCCAGGGCCAGCAACACCATATAGGCGTCGGCGCCGACCACGACCCCGTGCAGGCGCACGCCGCTGGTCAGATGCAGCACCACCGGATGCCGGCTGGCGCGATGAAAGGCCAGTTGTCGGTCCTGGAGCTGGCGGCCCGGACGAATACTTCTGATTTCCTGATACTTCACGACTTCTCCGGTCGAGCCCGATAGGGTTCTGTCGGCAGACAACGGTACGGGGATCAGGCACGAGCCGGCGCGGATGCGGCACGACGGTATCCGTATTGGCGAGAGCCCGATCTTGGCGAGGGATGAAACATTCGCTCTCGGTACCGGCGCGGGGGAAGTCATCGCGTGTCCTTGCGGCCGTGGCGCTTGTGGTTCGCGGATGTTTTGCCTCGACGGTCGGACTGGCGTGCCGCCAGAAGAGAAGGGGAATACTTCGGCCCGGAGAGTAACAAATTTTTACAACTCGGGGATCGAAGGAGCCGTGACATGCGTCTAGAGGTAAACCTCTAATTAAGTGCTTGCATACATGTGCCGATAACCACAGCGGTTCTCGGCGTAAAGTGCTTGGGTCGGCGCAGCGTTTAAAGCGAACTGCGGGCTGAAGCGGGTTCCCATCGGAGTGCGTACTCACCTCGACGCTTCTCTGCAGCAATCGCGAAGGTCTTTTCTTGTTTTATTTGTAAAACAAAGTAAGTGTCACTATCGGCATTTACCCTGATGGAAACTGTATTTACACCTCATCTAAGCACCGCTATAGTCGGCCGCGAGCCAATCGGCTCTAGCAGTCCTGGAAAGCCTACGAGCACCCCGCGCGTGGGCTTCTTTTTTGCCCGCGTCCTGTGCAATGCCGGACGTCTTCGCCCGCCTCGGGCGGAATACCGGATGCTCGGCGTCAATTGGACACCCGTCCTGTCTCGGGCAATCGATGGAGCTGACGGGGTTTTTGCCTCTTGTTTGCCATTTGGCCATGGCGACCCCGCTCACCGCTCGCTCTGCTGACCTCTGCTGACCTCCGCCGCCGATAGCCGATAGCCGATAGCAGGCCGTATCGGCTGCCATCAAGAAAGCGTTCCTTCCTGCCGTTAGCGAAGCACCGCCGCGCACACGCGCGCGGTGTCGACTACCAGAGAAGAGGGGGCGGTATGGGAGGGTGGAAGCATTTCGGCATTGGCGCGCGCCTGGCGGGAGCCTTTGCCGCGATGGTGGCGTTGCTGGCCGTGGTCGCGGGTTTCGGCCTGATCGCGCTGAGCGATATGAATGCCTCGATGCGCACGACCGTCGAGCAGCGTCTGTTGAAGGTCATGGAACTGGACGGCGTCAAGGAGGGCGCGCAGGCCATCGGCATCATGGTGCGCGACGCGGTGCTGACCGAGGATCCGGCCGTGGTCCAGCAGAACGTCGGCCGCGTCAACGAGCGCCGCAAGCAGATGAGCGCCACGCTCGACGATCTCTCCAGGCTGATTGCCGCCTCCGACAATCCCGGCCTCAAGCAGGTGTTCGACGAACTGGGCAAGCATCGCGCCGCCTATAACGCCCAGCTTGACCAGTTGCTGACGCAGCTGCAGGCAGGCGAGTTCGTCGCCGCGCGTGCCGGTCTGATCGTCACGCTGCCGGCCGCGCAGGCGGCGTACTTCGAGCGCCTGGACACGCTGATCGCCTCGGGCCGCAAGATGGCGACCGAGGCGGTGCAGCTGGCCCAGGCCGACTATCTGTTCACGCGCAATCTGCTGCTCGCGCTCGGCGCGGTATCCGCGCTGCTGGCAGTCGGCCTGGCAGTGGCGATCACGCGCTCGATCGCCGGACCGGCGCGGCAGGCCCTGGCAGCGGCGGAAGCGCTGGCGCAGGGCGATCTTGCATTCGCCATCCGCGCCAAGGGCGACGACGAGATGGGCAGGATGCTGAAGGCGATGCAGCGCGCTTTCGCGGAACTGTCGGTACTGGTGCGCGGCATCCAGGGCGCCTCGGGCGCGATCGACGGCGCCACGCGCGAGATTGCCAAGGGCAACACCGACCTGTCGCAACGGACCGAGGAGCAGGCGGCCTCGCTGGAGCAGACCGCCGCCTCGATGGAGCAGCTGACCTCGACCGTGCGCCAGAACGCCGACAACGCCCGCCAGGCCAACCAGCTCGCCGTCAACGCCTCGGCGGTGGCCGCCGAGGGCGGACGTACGGTGCGCAGCGTGGTCGAGACGATGCAGGGCATCTCGCAATCGTCGGCCAAGGTCGCCGAGATCATCGGCGTGATCGAAGGCATTGCCTTCCAGACCAATATCCTGGCGCTGAACGCCGCGGTTGAAGCCGCGCGCGCCGGCGAACAGGGGCGCGGTTTCAGCGTGGTGGCGGCCGAGGTGCGCAGCCTCGCGCAGCGCAGCGCGGCGGCGGCCAAGGAGATCGGCGAGCTGATCAATCGCTCGGTCGAGCAGGTCGAAGTCGGTGCCCGCCAGGTCGAGCAGGCGGGCGGCACCATGGACGGCATCGTCGAAGCGGTCCGCCGCGTGACCGACATCATGGGCGAGATCTCCGCCGCCAGCGCGGAGCAGTCGACCGGCATCGAGCAGGTCAACCGCGCGATCGCGCAGATGGAAAGCGTGACCCAGCAGAACGCCGCGCTGGTCGAACAGGCCGCGGCCGCCGCCGAAAGCCTGCAGCAGCAGGCTGCGGGGCTGGTGCAGGACGCGGCGAAGTTCCGTGTCGAGGAGGCGACGGTGGCGTTGTCGCGAGCCACGGACCCGGCTCGGGAACCGATGCTCGCCGTGGCGGCGCCGATTGCCAAAGCTGCGCCGGGTGCCAAGGTTGCATCGGCCGCAAGCCCCGCCTCGCTGCGTGCGGCCACGACCGCACCCACTCCCAAGACACCGGCGGTCTCTCGCGCCGACGGTGCTGCCGCAGCAGGCGCGAAGTCCCGTGGCACGCCGGTGCGGCCCGCCGCTCTGGCCGCTGCGGGAGCGCCGGCTGCTGGCGCAGATGACTGGCAGAGTTTCTGAAACGTAGTTGGGACGTAGACCGCGTCGCAATTTGCGTGGTCGACCGGAGCCAGGAAGGGCGATTTGGCGCTCCGTTTTTGTCGTCTATAATTGACAAAAACTGGAGGCGCCAAATGAACGTCGCTCTACTTGGCAACGCCATTCGCCGCAAACGAATCCAACTGGGCCTGACCCAGCAGCAATTGGCAGATATGGCGGTGCTGTCGCGGCAAACCTTGAACGGCATCGAGCACGGCCATGTCAACGTCACCGTAGACACGCTTGGCCGTCTTCTGGACGTTCTGGGGCTGACGTTGGAAGTTGCGGACCCTGAACAGAAGCGGGGTCGCCCCGCGCGGGCGGTATGGATGGCGGCGAAGGGTGCCAATACCAGCTATTCCGGTGAGCTGACGCCAATGGCACTGGAGCAGGCGCTGATCAGCGGACAAGTTCCCGACGAACTGCAGCCCCAAGTCGCCCAAATCCTGGATGAGGCGCCGCTGCAGTTGGTGACGAAGATGGTGGCGGAAGTGGCCACGCGCCACGATCGGAAGCCCACCGAAATCTGGAAGAACCTGCGCCGGATGGCGCGTGAGCTGACGGCGACGCGGGGTGGCCTATGGGCATGACGGTGAAACTCCGCGGCGACCCTTGGGAGGCCCTATTTCCGCATGCGCTAACGCTGATGGAGGAAGTGAAGACGCATGGAGGCATCGAGCCGCTCTGGACGTTTGGCGGTGGCACGGTATTGATGCTGCGTTACGACCATCGCATGTCGAAGGACATCGATATCTTCGTCCCTGATCCGCAGTACCTCGGCTGAGTAAGAGCGCGCCGAAAGGCACACTTTTAAGCAAGCGCCTACAATAGCCGTCTGTCCTTCATTAGAAAAGCCGGTCCGGCCAGCGCGGTCGTGCACCGGCTATGTTGTTTCTCCTTGCCCGCCCGATGATCGCTCCCCTTCGTTCTGGCCCGCGCCTTGCCGGCGCGGCTGCTTCCGTTGCGGCTTCCGCTGGGTCGCCGGCCTCGCCTGCGGTCCCATCCATTCCACCAAAGCCCATTCCATCCGGCGGGCCGACCGGGTCGCCGCCGGTGCCGGTGATGCAGGTCATCTTCGGCCTGATGCTGGCGATCCTGCTCGGCGCGCTTGAGCAGTCGATCGTGGCCGTGGTCTTGCCCGAGATCGCCCTGCGCCTGAACGGCTTCGATGTGATGGCCTGGGTCGTGTCGGCCTACCTGATCGCGTCGACGGTGGCCACGCCGATCTACGGCAAGCTGTCCGACGTACTGGGCCGGCGCTCGGTGCTGTCGTTCGCGATCGTGCTGTTCCTGCTCGCGTCGATCGCGTGCGCACTCGCGCAGACGATGCCGCAGCTGATCGTCGCGCGCATCCTGCAGGGGCTCGGCGGCGGGGGGCTGATCTCGGTGTCGCAGGCGGCGATTGCCGACGTGGTGCCGCTGCGCGAGCGCGGCCGCTATCAGGGATATGTCAGCGGCGTGTGGGCGGTCGCCAGCATGGCGGGACCGGTGATCGGCGGCTACCTGGCCCACTATCTGTCGTGGCGCTGGATCTTCTGGATCAACCTGCCGCTGGCCCTGCTGGCGCTGTTCACGGTGCGCCGGGCGCTGCGCCATCTGCCGGCCGGCGGCGGCCGCAAGCATCGGATCGACTATCTGGGCGCGCTGCTGTTCGGCGGTGGACTGACCGGCGTGCTGGTGTTCCTGACGCGGCTGGGCCAGGGCCACGATGTCTGGCGCGCCGATTCGCTGAGCCTGCTGGGCGGCGGCGTGGCCGCGCTGCTGCTGTTCGTCTGGCAGGAGCGCCGCGCCGCCGATCCGGTGATTCCGTTGGCGATGCTGCGTGTGCCGACGGTGGCGATCTGCTGCATCACGTTGTTCCTGTGCTTCTTCCAGTTGATCGCGATGTCGGTGCTGCTGCCGCTGCGTTTCCAGGTGGTCGGCGGCGCGCAGGCCGACAGCGCGGCGTTGCGGCTGGTCCCGCTGACGCTGGCGATTCCGTTCGGCGCGTTCATCGCGGGCCGTCTGATGACATGGAGCGGGCGCTACAAGCCATTGCAATTGATCGGCGCCGCGGCCGCGCCGCTG
This sequence comes from Cupriavidus sp. HPC(L), assembly GCF_000307735.3. NCBI lineage: Bacteria > Pseudomonadati > Pseudomonadota > Betaproteobacteria > Burkholderiales > Burkholderiaceae > Cupriavidus > Cupriavidus sp. HPC(L). The sequence goes on from NZ_AMPR02000212.1 coordinate 15,783, forward strand.
GCGATCGCGGCGCTGGCCTTCGTGGATCCTCGTGCCGTGGTGCTGACCGGCGTCGTGATGGTGGCCCTCGGTCTGGCGATCGGCCTGCAATTGCCGAGCGCGCTGGTCGCGACGCAGAACGCGGTGCCCCCGCAGCAGGTCGGTATCGCCACGGCGCTGACCGCGTTCTCGCGGATGCTCGGCGGTGCGGTCGGCGTCGCGGTGCTGACCACGGTGCTGATCGCGCTGCTGCGCCATAGCGGCATGGCGGTCAGCCCGCTGCCCGGCGGCGAGGACGTGCTGATGCATCTGTTCCGCGAGGTGCTGTCGCTGGGCGATGGCGCGGAGGCGGCGGCGGTGCGGCAGACCGCGGAACGTTCGTTCCGCGCGCTGTTCCTCGCCAGCGCCGCGGTCTCGCTGCTGGCGCCGCTGCTGGTCGTGCGGCTGCGCGAGGCGACGCTGCGCGGCAGTCCCGTGAAGGCCGCGGCGAGCGTCGAATAGCGATTTCACGATCGGGCAGCGCCATGTCGTTTCACATGGCGCGCCCCCGGACCATTCACTCGAGATCGACGACCCGGCCCGGGCACAGGATATGGTGCGGGTCGAGCGTCCGCTTCAGCAGGCGCATGACCGCCAGTTCCTCGGGCGTGCGCGAGCATCCGAGGAACGGCTTCTTGTGCGTGCCGATGCCGTGTTCGGCCGAGATGCTGCCGCCGAATTCCTGCACGACGCGATAGACCACTTCGCTGATCTCGTACTCCGGAAAGTCGGGCAGCGCAACGTTGGGCAGATAGACGCTGACATGCAGATTGCTGTCGCCGACGTGGCCGAAGTTCACCAGCTCGGCCTCGGACCATCGGTCCAGCACGGCGGCGCGCAAGGCCTGCGCAAACTCGCCGATGCGGCCGATCGGCAGGCTGACGTCGAACGCGGCGTTGGGCGCCCACATCACCGGAAACTCGGCGACGGCGTCGCGCAACTGCCAGAAGCTCTGCGCCTCCTTGTCGCTGGCCGCGACCGCGGCGTCCTGGATCAGCCCCGCGTCCATCGCGGTCTCCAGCATCGACTCGAAGGCGGGCGCATCCTGGCCGGCGTCGTCGCCCTGCAGGTCGAGCAGCACGTAGAACGGGTGGCCGGCCGGCAGCGGCGCACGCACGCCCGACACGCGCGTCGTCACCAGCTCGTAGAAGTCGGCCCACATCACCTCGAATGCGGACAGCCGGCCAGCCAGCTTGCGCTGCGCATGGCGCAGCAGTTGCACGACGTCCTCGTAGCGGGACAAGGCGCACAGCGCGGTCTGCGTACTGGCGGGCAGCGGCGCCAGCTTCAGCACGGCGCGCGTGATCACGCCGAGCGTCCCTTCGCTGCCGATGAACAGCTGGCGCAGGTCGTAGCCGGCGTTGTTCTTCAGCATCTTGTTCAGCGACGTCAGCACGGTGCCGTCGGCCAGCACCGCTTCGAGTCCCAGCACCTGATCGCGCATCATGCCGTAGCGGATCACGCGATTGCCGCCGGCGTTGGTCGCGATATTGCCGCCGATCTGGCAGCTGCCGCGCGCGCCCAGGTCCACCGGCAGCAGCCAGTCCGCCGCGCGCGCCGCTTCCTGCGCGGCCTGCAGCGTGGTGCCGGCCATCACGGTCATCGTGCCGGCCTGGCCGTCGATCTCCTCGACACCGCGCATCCGCTCGAGCGACAGCACCAGTTCGCCGCCTGCCGGCGTCGCGGCGCCGGCCAGTCCCGTCAGGCCGCCCTGCGGCACGACGGCTTGCCGGTGGCGATGGCAGATCGCCAGCACCGCGGACACCTCGGCCGTATTGCGCGGCCGCGCCACCGCGATCGGCGGCACCGGATCGAGCGGGGCGTACCAGTCCTTGCGGAAGCGCGTTTCGATGTCGTCGCCGGTCTGCAGGCCGGCGGGATCGAGCGCGGCGGCCAGTTCGGACAGCAGGGCGTCGCGGTTCACCGCCGCGGATCGGGTTTGGGTGCTGGAGCTTGCCATGAACGAGTCTTGTAGCGGGTTCGAAGGGGTAGGAAAAAAGGGCGAGACAATCCGGGGCGCGATCAGGCGCCGCTCCACGCCTCGCGGTTGATCTTCACCGCCGACTCGCGTCGCGGTTCCTGCTTGCGGGCCAGATGCTCCATCGCCGGTTCGATGACCTCGGCGAGCTTGCGGAACGCCGGCCCGATCTCTTCCTCGGGCACGCAGGCATAGCCCATCAGCAGTCCCTGCCGCGCCTGCGTCTCGTCGCAGTAATAGCGCGACAGCGGCCGCGCGCTCAGCCCCTGCGTGCGTGCCGCCATGCTGATGCCGAGATCGTCCGCGCCGGGCGGCAGATGCATGACCAGGTGCAGCCCGGCCTCGTGCGTCGACGTGGGCCAGTCAGCGCCGAAGCGTTCGGCGATCGCCTCGCGCAGCAGGCTTTGCCGCTGCGCATAGCGCAGGCGCATGCGCCGGATGTGCGTGGCGTAGTGGCCCTCCTCGATGAAGTCGGCCAGGACCGCCTGCTGGATCAGCTGGCCTTCGCGGAACAGCTCGGACAACCCTGTCGCGAAATGCGGGGCCAGCGGTTTGGGCAACACCATGAAGCCCATGCGGATGCCGGGAAACAGCGTCTTGGAGAACGTGCCCATGTAGATCGCGCGATCGTGCTCGTCGAGCCCTTGCAGCGAAGCGAGCGGGCGGCCCTCGAAGCGGAATTCGCTGTCGTAGTCGTCCTCGACGATCCAGACGCCGCGCTGGCGCGCGTATTCGAGCAGCATGCGCCGGCGCGACAGGCTCATCACGGTGCCGAGCGGGTACTGATGCGACGGCGTCGCGAAGATGAAGCGCGGCGGATTCTGCAGCGTGGCCGCGTCCGGCGCGATGCCCTCGCCATCGACCGGCACCGGGATCGGCTCCACGCCCGAGTTCGACAGCAGGCTGCGCGTGCCCCAGTAGCCCGGGTCTTCCATCCACGCCTTGTCGCCGGGGTCGGCCAGCAGGCGCGCGATCAGGTCGATCGCCTGATGGATGCCGGTCGTCATGATGATCTGTTCGGCATCGCACCGTACACCGCGCGCCAGGCGCAGATGCTCCGCGAGGACGCGGCGCAGCGGCAGATAGCCGCCGTTATGCGCATAGGTCAGCAGTTCGGGACGCGGCTCGCGCCAATGCTTGTTCAGTAGCCGCGTCCACACCGCGCGCGGAAACAGCGAGACGTCAGGCACCCCCGCCATGAACGCACCCCATTGGCGATCGGACGCACCGGCATGCGACACCAGATGCTGGCCTCGGCGCGACAGCGCAAAGCGGTTCGGGTTTTGCTGCGCTGCGGGCACGGTGATGGTGCCATTGGCGGCGCCAACCTTGTGCAATGCACTATGGTCGGGAAATGTGTGCGACACAAAGGTGCCACTTCCAGTCGACGCCGTGACATAGCCCTCGGCCAACAACTGCTCGTAGGCGTACAGCACGGTGTTGCGCGACACCCCAACCTCTTTCGCCAGCATTCGCGAGGCGGGCAGCTTGCAGCCCGCGGGGATCGTACCGGCAAGGATTTCCTGCCGAATGATCTGATAGACCTGCCGGTTCATGTGCGTACCGGCCTTGTCGGCGCTGCCGTCCGTCGGCCGTTCCAGCCGTTGCAGCAGCAGCTCGGACAGAATGGACTCTTTCAAAATGGCTCCAGCAAAAGCGGCAAATATGGACCTATCTATGGTGCCAACTGTGCGCTAATTTCCCACCCATCGCGCGCCGGTGCAAGCAGTTTTCACATCGGCGAGCCTCGCAGCCCGGTGTTCCAAGGAGCCCTCATGCAAGATTCGGCAAGCCAACTCAGTACCACCGACATCGCCGGCGCCGTGCGCTCGCTGTTGCCCTATATGGTCGAGACGCTGTCGGGCTTCGTCGCGGCCGCCAGCCCCTCCGGGCAGGAGCAGCCCGCGGCGGAATTCATCGAGGCGGCCTTGCGCGATCTGGGACTCGCATCGGAGCGCATCGAGCTGCGCGCCGATGCCATCAGGCATCTGCCGCTGTTCTCGCCTCCGTGCTGTCCGGACGGCGGCCGCTACAACCTGCTGGCCACGCATCGGCCTGCCGCGAAGGGCGGCCGCTCGGTATTGTTCAACGGCCATCTCGACGTGGTGCCCACCGGCCCCGAATCGATGTGGCGCAATCCGCCGTACACGCCGGTGGTCGAGGACGGCTGGCTCTATGGCCGCGGCTCGGGCGACATGAAGGCGGGCATCGTCTGTGCGCTGGCCGCGTTCAAGGCGCTGCGCGCGCTGGGCGTGCAGCCGGCCGGTGCGGTCGGATTCAACGCGGTGCTCGAGGAAGAGAACACTGGCAACGGCGCGCTGGCCACCGTGGCGGCGCTGCGCAGCGCGGTGGGCGCCGGCAAGCTGGCCGCCTTCGATACCGTGATCATTCCCGAGCCGCTCGGCGAGGGGCTGATGAGCGCGCAGGTGGGCGTCTACTGGATGTTCATCGAACTGACCGGAAAGCCGGCCCACGCGGCCTACATGACCTCGGGCGTCAATCCGGTCGAGGCGGGCGTCGCGGTGATGGAAGACCTGCGCGAGCTCGAGGCCGAATGGAACCGGCCGGAGAACCGCCCGCCGGTGTACCGAGAACATGCCCACCCGATCAACTTCAACCTCGGGCAGATCCACGGCGGCGAATGGAATTCGTCGGTGCCGTGCACCTGCACGCTGGGCGTGCGCATCGGCTTCTATCCGCATATGGACATCGACGAGACCAAGGCCATCGTCGAGGCGCGCATCCGCGCCACCGTCGCGCGGCTGGAGAGCAATCTCGAACTGAATATCCGCTACGAGGGCTTTCATGCGCCGGGCTGCGAGTTCGATCTCGACGTGCCCAGCATGCAGGCGCTGGCCGAGGCCCATCGCAAGGTCCACGGCGAGCCGGTCAAGCGCGAGGCCACCACCGCGACCACCGATGCGCGCCATTTCCGCCTGATGCTCGATACCCCGGTGACGTGCTATGGGCCCATCGCCCGCAACATCCACGGCATCGACGAATCCGTGTCGCTCGACAGCATGGTGCGGGTGACCACCACGTTGGCGCAGTTCCTGCACGACTGGTGCGGTGTGGAGCCGATTGCCAGGGCATGACGCCGGCCATGCGCCCTGTCACGGCGTGACGGGACGCGATCCATGCAAAGCAGTGCCTCAGTTTGCGCTTCAGTTTGCGCCTCAGTTTGCGACTCCGTAGGTGCCATCAGTACCCGCTGTTCACAACGACAAGGAAACGAGCCGATGAAACGAGTTACGACGCGCTTTCAACAGCGCCTGGCTTCGCTGGCGATCGCGGCGGCAGGCCTGTCCCTGTTGCCCCTGGCGCTGCCGGCCGGCAACGCCGCCGCCCAGACCACCGGCGGCACGCTGTCCGGCATCGTGCAGCCCGAGCCGCCGATCCTGGTCAGCGCCCTCAATTCGCAGGCGCCGACGCAGTACATTGCCGGCAAGATCTATCAGGGCCTGCTGACCTACACGCCGGATCTGAAGCCGCAGCCCGAGCTGGCCAAGTCGTGGAAGATCTCGCCCGACGGCCTGACCTATACCTTCGAGCTGCAGAGCGGCGTCAAGTGGCACGACGGCAAGCCGTTCACCTCGGCCGACGTGGTGTTCTCGATCGACAAGCTGCTGCGCGAGGTCCATGTGCGCACGCGTGCCGTGCTGAACAAGTACATGGCGTCGATCCGCGCGGTCAACGACACCACGGTCGAAATCAAGCTGAAGGAACCGTTCCCGCCGTTCATCTCGATGTTCGAGACCGGCACCATGCCGATGATGCCAAGGCATCTGTACGAGGGCACCGACTACCGCAACAACCCGGCCAACCAGAAACCGGTCGGCACCGGCCCCTTCATGTTCAAGGAGTGGAAGAAGGGCGCCTATATCAAGCTGGCCAAGAACCCGAACTACTGGAAGAAGGGCAAGCCATATCTGGACGAGCTCGTCTTCTACGTGATTCCCGATTCGGCCTCCCGCGCGGTGGCGTTCGAGAAGGGCGACGTACAGGTGCTGCGCGGCGGCGATGTCGACAACGTCGACGTCAAGCGCCTGCGCGCGCTGCCCAACGTGGAATACACCACCAAGGGCTGGGAGCTGTTCTCGCCGATGGCCAGCATGCTGATGAACCAGCGCAAGCCGCCGTTCGACAACGTCAAGGTCCGCCAGGCGGTGATGCATGCGCTGAACCGCAAGATGATCGTCAACAACATCTTCTTCGGCATGGGCAAGCCGGCGGTCAGCCCGTTCGCGTCGACCACGCTGTTCTTCGACAAGAACATGCCGAGCATGGACTTCAACCTGAAGAAGGCGCGCGACCTGATCAAGGAGTCGGGCGTCAATGTCGGCCAGTACCCGATCAAGATCCTGGCGACCTCGTACGGGGCCAACTGGGATCGGCTGGACGAGTACACCAAGCAGATGCTCGAGCAGCTGGGCTTCAAGGTCAGCATCGAATCGGCGGACGCAGGCACCTGGGCGGCGCGTGTCAGCAACTGGGACTTCGACCTCACCACCACCTACACCTACCAGTACGGCGATCCGGCGCTGGGCGTCGAACGGCTGTACGTCGCGCGCAATATCGTCAAGGGCACGCCGTTCGCCAACGTGCAGGGCTACAACAATCCGAAGGCCGACGAGCTGTGGGCCAAGGCGGGCGCGACCATGGACCCGGCCGAGCGTCAGAAGCTCTACAGCGAGGTGCAGCGGATCCTGGTCAACGACGTCGCCAACGCCAACCTGTTCGAGCTGGAGTTCCCGACGCTCTACCGCAAGAACGTGAAGAACCTGGTGACCACGGCGATCGGCCTGAACGAGTCGTTCGACAACGTCTCGATCGAGAAGAACTGAGCCACCGGCCCTGTCTTCTCCCCTCTCCCGCCTGCGGGAGAGGGGCGGGGGAGAGGGTGACCGCCACCACGAAGTCGTGGAGCCTGCCGTGAATTTCCTTTCCTTCCTGATTTCCCGTCTTGGCAAGGCCATCGTGGTCGTGCTCGGCGTGGTCATCATCAACTTCTTCCTGATCCGCCTGGCGCCCGGCGATCCCGCCACCGTGATGGCGGGCGAGGCCGGCGCCGGCGATGCCGCGTTCGTCGGCCAGCTGCGCGAGCAGTTCGGCCTCGACAAGCCGCTGCTGACGCAGCTTGGCATCTATCTGAAGGGCGTGGCCCAGCTCGACCTGGGCTACTCGTACCGCAACCATCTGCCGGTGCTGGACCTGATCCTCGACCGCCTGCCGGCCACCTTCCTGCTGATGAGCGGTGCCTTCGTCTTCTCGATCGTGCTGGGCGTGCTGCTCGGCGTGATCGCCGCGCGCACTCGCTACGAGAACCGCCGCCGCTGGATCGACAGCGCGGTGATGTCGGGTGCGCTGCTGCTGTATGCGACGCCGCTGTTCTGGCTGTCGCTGATGGCGATCATCCTGTTCTCGGTGGTGCTGGGCTGGCTGCCGGCCTTCGGCATGGAGACCATCGGTGCAGGCTACACCGGCATGGCGCGCGTCAAGGACGTGGCGTTGCACATGATCCTGCCGACGATCTCGCTGGGCTGCTTCTTCATGGCGGTCTATGTGCGCCTGACCCGCGCCTCGATGCTGGAGGTGATGGGCATGGACTACGTCAAGACCGCGCGCGCCAAGGGTGTGCCGGCCAGCCGGGTGATCCGCGTGCACGTGCTGCGCAACGCGCTGCTGCCGGTGATCACCTTCGCCGGCATCCAGCTCGGCCAGATGGCCGGCGGCGCGGTGCTGACCGAGACGGTGTTCTCGTGGCCCGGCATCGGACGCCTGATGTTCGACGCGCTGCTGCAGCGCGACTACCAGCTGCTGCTGGGCATCTTCTTCGTGACGTCGGCCCTCGTCGTCTTCTTCAACCTGCTGACCGACGTGCTCTATCGCTTCATCGATCCGCGCATCTCGGTCGGCGGCAAGGGAGCCACCGCATGAAAGCCTTCCTGCAACGCTATTGCCGCAACTACGGCGCGGTGATCGGTGCGCTGGTGCTGCTCGCCGTGATCGCCTTCGCGCTGTTCGCTCCGGTGCTGTACGAAGATTCGCCGTGGCTGATGGTGGCCGATCCGCTGGTGCAGCCGTTCGCCGATCCGGCCTATCCGTTCGGCACCGACATGCTGGGCCGCGACATCACCGCGGGGATGCTGTACGGCGCGCGCGTGTCGCTGCTGGTCGGCGTGATCTCCACCGCGGTGGCGCTGCTGTTCGGCATCCTGATCGGCGCGGTGGCCGGCTACTGCGGCGGCCGCATCGACGACGCGCTGATGCGCTTTACCGAGTTCTTCCAGACCATTCCGCAGCTGGCGATGGCGGTGGTGATCGTCGCGATCTTCAATCCGTCGATCTATTCGATCGTCGGCGCCATTTCGGTGGTGTCCTGGCCGCCGGTCGCGCGCCTGGTGCGCAGCGAATTCCTGTCGCTGAAGCAGCGCGAATTCGTGCAGGCCGCCGTGGTCATCGGCCAGAAGCCGCTGCGCATCATCGCCACGCAGATCCTGCCCAATGCGATGTCGCCGATCATCGTGTCGGCCTCCTTCATGGTCGCCACCGCCATCCTGACCGAGTCGGCGCTGTCCTTCCTTGGCCTGGGCGACCGCAACATGATGAGCTGGGGCTTCATGATCGGCGCCGCCCGCACGATGATCCGCGAAGCCTGGTGGATGAGCGTGTGGCCCGGCGTGGCGATCCTGCTGACGGTGCTGTCCATCAACCTGATCGGAGAAGGCTTGAACGACGCCATGAATCCGCAGCTGCGCCGCCGCGGCGAATGAGGGAGCGAGCCATGTCCGTTCAATCGATGCCGCACTCCAATAGCCAGTCAGCCGCGGCGCCGCTGCTGTCGATCCGCGACCTGACCATTGCCTTGCCCAGCGGCGGCGACCGGCCCTACGCGGTGCGCGACGTTTCCTACGACCTGCACGCCGGCGAGATCCTCTGCATCGTCGGCGAATCCGGCTCGGGCAAGTCGATGAGCGCCAACGCCATCATGGGTTTGCTGCCGCCGTACCTGAAGCCGCAGAGCGGCCGCATCCTGTTCCGCGGCAAGGACCTGCTCGCGCAGGACGAAGCCACCTTGCTCGCGATGCGCGGCAAGGACATGGCGATGGTGTTCCAGGAGCCGCTGTCCGCGCTCAATCCGGTGATGACGGTCGGCGACCAGATCGCCGAGGTCATGCGCGTGCACCACGCCTATCCCGGCGAGGCGCGCATGCGCCGCGTGCTGGACCTGCTCGACTTCGTCGGCTTGCCCGATCCCGCGACGCTGGTGCACAGCTACCCGTTCCGGCTGTCGGGCGGGCAGCGGCAGCGCGTGGTGATCGCGATGGCGCTGGCGCTCGAGCCCGCGCTGCTGATCGCGGACGAGCCAACCACCGCGCTCGACGTCACCACGCAGGCGCAGATCCTGGCGCTGATCAAGCGGATCCAGGCCGAAAAGGGCATGGGCGTGATGTTCGTGACCCACGACTTCGGCGTAGTGGCGGAGATTGCCGACCGGGTCGCCGTGATGGAGAAGGGCGTGCTGGTCGAGATGGGCAGCGCACAGCAGGTGCTGAACCACCCGCAGCATCCCTATACGCGCCGGCTGATCGGCGCGGTGCCGCACGGCCGCTGCGGCGAAGCCGACGGCCAGGCGGCGGAGACGGTGCTGGACGTGCGCGACTTGCGCAAGACCTATGTGTCCGGCGGCGGCCTGTTCTCGCGCAAGCGCGTGGTGCATGCGGTCGACGGCGTCAGCTTTACCGTGCGGCGCGGCGAGACGCTGGGCATCGTCGGCGAGTCGGGCTCGGGCAAGTCGACCATCGGCAAATGCCTGCTGCGGCTGACCGACATCGACGGCGGCACCTTGCTGTTCCAGGGCCAGGACATCGCGCGGATGCCCGAACGACGCTTCCGCGCGCTGCGCAAGGATGTGCAGATGATCTTCCAGGACCCGTTCGCCTCGCTCAATCCGCGCCATACCGTGGGCCGGATCGTCAGCGACGGGCCGATCGCCAATGGCGTGCCGCGCCAGCAGGCGGAGGCCCGCGCGCGCGAACTGCTGCAGCTGGTCGGGCTGGAGGACTCGGCGTTCGATCGCTATCCGAACCAGTTCTCCGGCGGGCAGCGCCAGCGCATCGGCATTGCGCGCGCGCTGGCGCTCGAGCCGAAGCTGCTGGTGGCCGACGAATCCGTGTCCGCGCTCGACGTCTCGGTGCAGGCGCAGGTGCTGGAGTTGCTGGCCACGCTGCAGAAGCGGCTCGACATCGGCCTGATCTTCATCACGCACGACCTGCGCGTGGCGGCGCAGATCTGCCACCACGTGATCGTGATGCACAAGGGCAAGGTGGTCGAGTCGGGGCCGCCGGCCCAGATCTTCGACGCGCCGCGCCACGACTACACGCAGCGCCTGATCGCGGCGATCCCCGGCAAGGAGTGGGATCCGAAGGCGATCCGCGCCGCCGCCTGACAACGCATTGGCCCGGCCGGCAAGCCCCTATTTCCGGATGCCGTCCGTGCGCCCAACCCGAAGCCCCATGGAGAACACGATGAAGAACGCCGAACTGGTCCGCCGCAAGGATGCCGCCACGCCCCGTGGCGTGGGTGTGATGTGCAATTTCTACGCCGAGCGGGCCGAGAATTCGGAGATCTGGGATGTCGAAGGCCGCCGCTTCATCGACTTCGCGGCCGGCATCGCGGTGCTGAACACCGGCCATCGGCACCCGCGCCTGGTCGCCGCGGTGCAGAAGCAGCTGGAACGCTTCACGCATACCGCTTACCAGATCGTGCCCTATGCCAGCTATATCGAGCTGGCCGAGAAGATCAACCAGCGCGCGCCGGGCCAGTGGGCCAAGAAGACCGCGTTCTTCACCACCGGTGCCGAGGCGGTCGAGAATGCCGTCAAGATCGCGCGTGCCGCCACCGGGCGCCCCGCGGTGATCGCGTTCTCGGGCGGCTTTCACGGCCGCACGATGATGGGCATGGCGCTGACCGGCAAGGTCGTGCCGTACAAGGTCGGCTTCGGCCCGTTCCCGGGCGAGGTCTATCACGCGCCGTATCCGTGCGAGCTGCACGGCGTGTCGGTCGACGACTCGCTGAAGGCGCTGCAGGTCCTGTTCAAGGCGGACGTCGATCCGAAGCGCGTGGCCGCCATCATCTTCGAGCCGGTGCAGGGCGAGGGCGGCTTCAACGTCGCGCCCGCCGCCTTCGTCAAGGCGCTGCGCGCGCTCTGCGACGAGCACGGCATCCTGCTGATCGCCGACGAAGTGCAGACCGGTTTCGGCCGCACCGGCAAGCTGTTTGCGATGGAGCATTACGGCGTGGCCCCGGATCTCACCACGATGGCCAAGAGCCTGGCCGGCGGCATGCCGCTGTCGGCGGTGTGCGGCCGCGCCGAGATCATGGATGCGCCGGCGCCGGGCGGGCTCGGCGGCACCTATGCCGGCAATCCGCTGTCCGTCGCCTCCGCACTCGCGGTGCTCGAGGTGCTGGAAGAGGAAAACCTGATCGCGCGCGGCGCCGCGCTCGGCGAACGGCTGATGGATCGGCTGCGCAGCCTGCGTCCGAGCGTGCCGCAGATCGCGCAGGTGCGCGGGCTCGGCGCGATGGTGGCGGTCGAGTTCCAGCAGGCCGACGGCAGCCCCGATGCGGAGTTCACGCGCGAGGTGCAGAACCGCGCGCTGCAGAAGGGGCTGCTGCTGCTGTCGTGCGGCGTGCACGGCAACGTGATCCGCTTCCTGTTCCCGCTGACGATCCCGGATGCGGTGATGGACGAGGGGCTGGACATCCTGGCCGACGTGCTGGCCCGCTGATCGACATCCGCCGCCCATTTTCCCGGAGCCTTTGATGCAATTGAACGATACCGGCCTGCTGCGTGCGCAGGCCCTGGTTGGCGGCGCCTGGATCGACGCCGACCGCGGCGAGTCCTTCGTCGTCACGAATCCCGCCACCGGTGCGCCGATCGGCAAGGTGCCGATGATGGGCGCCGCCGAGACGCGGCGCGCCATCGAGGCCGCACGCGTCGCGCAGATCGACTGGCGGCGCCGTACCGCGCGCGAGCGCAGCCAGATCCTGCGCAAGTGGCATGAGCTGATGCTGGCGCACGCCGACGATCTCGCGCTGCTGATGACCACCGAGCAGGGCAAGCCGCTGGCCGAGGCCAGGGGCGAGGTGGCCTACGCCGCCTCGTTCCTCGAGTGGTTTGCCGAGGAAGGCAAGCGCGTCTGCGGCGACGTGCTGGCCTCGCCAATGGCGGACCGCCGGCTGGTCGTAGTCAAGGAACCGGTCGGCGTCTGCGCGGCCATCACGCCATGGAACTTCCCGCTGGCGATGATCACGCGCAAGGTCGGCCCTGCGCTGGCGGCCGGCTGCACGATGGTGCTCAAGCCGGCCGAGGATACGCCGCTGTCGGCGCTGGCCCTCGCGGTGCTGGCCGAGCGCGCCGGCGTGCCGGCGGGCGTGTTCAGCGTGGTGACCGGCGACGCGGTCGCGATCGGCGGCGAGCTGACCGCCAATCCGGTGGTGCGCAAGCTGACCTTCACCGGCTCGACCGAGGTCGGCCGCATCCTGATGCGCCAGTCCGCCGACACCATCAAGAAGCTGTCGCTCGAGCTCGGCGGCAACGCCCCGTTCATCGTGTTCGACGATGCGGACCTCGACGCGGCGGTGGAGGGCGCCATTGCCTCGAAGTATCGCAACGCCGGACAAACGTGCGTCTGCGCGAACCGGCTCTACGTCCACGACAAGGTCTATGACGCCTTCGCCCGCAAGCTGGTGGCCGCGGTCGCGCAGCTCAAGGTCGGCAATGGCGTCGAACCGGGCGTGCTGCAGGGGCCGCTGATCAACGAGGATGCGGTCGCCAAGGTCGAATCGCATATTGCCGATGCGCTGGACAAGGGCGCGCGCGTGCTGGCCGGCGGCAAGCGCCATCCGATCGGCGGCACCTTCTTCGAGCCGACCGTGCTGGCCGACGTGACACCGGCGATGCGCGTGGCGAAGGAGGAAACGTTCGGCCCGCTGGCGCCGCTGTTCCGCTTCCATACCGACGACGAGGTGGTCGGCATGGCCAACGACACCGAATTTGGCCTGGCCTCGTACTTCTACAGCCGCGATATCGGCCGGATCTGGCGCGTTGCCGAAGCGCTGGAGTACGGCATGGTCGGCATCAACACCGGCCTGATCTCGAACGAGGTCGCGCCGTTCGGCGGGGTCAAGCAGTCGGGCCTGGGCCGCGAGGGTTCGCGATACGGCATCGAGGACTATCTCGAGATCAAGTACCTGTGCATGGGCGGCATCGACCGCTGAGAGCCGATAGCCGACAGCCGCCGCACCACCGAACCCCAATGCGAGCCCCAACATGAGCAGACCCCAGGCAGTGCCGACCGTGCAGGTCGACAACGAGCGCGTGATCGTTACCGAATGGCGCTTCGCGCCCGGCGCCGAAACGGGCTTTCACCGGCACGGCTACGACTACGTGGTGGTGCCGATGACGACCGGCCCGCTGCTGTTGCAGACGCCGCAGGGCGAGGTCACCAGCCAGCTGGTGGCGGGACGCGCGTACGCGCGGCCCGCGGGCGTCGAGCACAACGTGATCAACGCGCACGACGGCGAATGCGTGTTCGTCGAGATCGAAATCAAGGCGACGGCGGGCGCGGGATCGCCGTCGTGCACGGCAGCGCACGGAGCCAATCCATGACCAAAGCATCCACGCACAACCGCGCAGTAGACGGCCAATCGCTGCGCGAGCGCAATGGCGGCCAGATCCTGGTGCAGCAACTGCGCATCCACGGCGCCAAGCGCGTGTTCCTGGTGCCCGGCGAAAGCTACCTGCCGTGCATCGACGCGCTCTACGACCATCAGGACGCGATCGACCCGGTGGTCTGCCGACAGGAGAGCGGCGCGGGCTATATGGCCGAGGCCTACGGCAAGCTGACCGGCGAGCCGGGCATCTGCTTCGTGACCCGCGGCCCCGGCGCGACCAATGCCAGCATCGCGGTGCACACCGCCTATCAGGACTCGACGCCGATGATCCTGTTCGTCGGCCAGGTCGGCAACGACTTCATCGAGCGGGAGGCGTTCCAGGAGATCGACTATCGCCGCATGTTCGGCGAGATGGCAAAGTGGGTCGCGCAGATCGACCGCACCGACCGTATCCCGGAGTTCATCGCGCGCGCCTTTGCGGTGGCGACCAGCGGCCGGCCCGGGCCTGTGGTGCTGGCGCTGCCGGAGGATACGCTGTGGGGCAAGGCCACGGTGGCCGATCTGCCGCGCTACCAGCGCGCGTATGCGGCGCCAACGCCGGCCGCAGTGGCGTCGCTGGGCACGCTGCTGGCGCAGGCGCAGCGGCCGTTCCTGCTGGTCGGCGGCTCCGGCTGGACGCCGCAAGCGATGCGCCAGCTCGAAGGCTTCGCCGAGCGCTTCGCCTTGCCGGTCGGCGCGGCCTGGCGCCGGCTCGAATGCTTCGACAACCATCATCCGAATTTCGCCGGCCATGTCGGCTGGGGCATGGGCGAGGCGCTGCGCGCGCGCATTCGCGATGCCGACCTGCTGATCGCGGTCGGTACGCGGATGGGCGAGGCGACCACCGAGATCTACACGCTGGTGGAGAGTCCGCTGCCGCGCCAGCGGCTGGTCCATGTCTATCCCGACGCCAACGAGCTCGGGCGCGTATTCCAGCCCGCGCTGCCGATCGTCGCCGACGTCGTGTCGTTCGCGCAGGCCGTCGACACGCTGGAGCCGGCGGCCGAACCGGCGTGGGCCGGCCAGACCCGCGCGGCGCGCGGCGACTACCTGCGGCAGCAGGAGCCGGCATCCGCGCCCGGTCCGCTGAACCTGAATGCCGTCGCCTGCCATGTGCGCGACCACGTGCCCCCTGACGCCTGCATCACGGCCGGGGCCGGCAACTACGCGCTGTTTGCGCATGCCTACCACCGCTTCCAGGGCGTCGGCACCAGCCTCGCGCCGACGGTGGGATCGATGGGGTACGGGCTGCCGGCCGCGATCTCGGCCAAGCTCGAATATCCGGACCGCACCGTGGTCTGCTACGCCGGCGACGGCTGCTTCCAGATGAACCTGCAGGAGCTGGGCGTGGCGATGCAATACCGGCTCGGCATCGTCGTGCTGGTTTTCAACAACGGCATGTGGGGTACCATCCGCGCGCACCAGGAACGCGAATTCCCCGGCCGCACCATCGCGCTCGGCTTCGACAATCCGGATTTCAGCGAGCTGGTGCGCGCCTATCGCGGCCACGGCGAAGTGGTGCAAAGCGACGCCGAATTCGGCCCGGCGTTTGCGCGGGCGCTCGAATTCGCCAATACGCAGCGTCTGCCCGCGCTTCTCGAACTGCGCTACGACCCCGACGGCATCGCGCCCGGCATGACGTTGTCGCAGATTCGGGCGGCAGCGCTGGCGCGGCAGGCGGACGCCGCCGCCTGAACGCGGCGCGCCGCGCGCGCCACCCACGACCGCTGCTCGACAACCCACACCTACGATATGCGTGCTTTCTTCTCGGATGCCCAGTTGCTCCATCAGCCCCGCCAGTTCATG
>NZ_AMPR02000211.1:0-4970 GCF_000307735.3 Cupriavidus sp. HPC(L)
TGGCGCTGGCCGGTCTGTTCGGCCTGTGGCTGCCCGCGGGCCGTCGCCGTCGGGAGCCGCGTTGAATCGAAGGCCGGCGCGCTAGCCTCCGGCGGCGCGCCGCTGCGCCCACCACTGTTGGGCGAGCCACCAGCCGAAGCCGGCGACCGCGCCGGCCGAATGGGCCGCCCGCACCACGCCAAACCCCCATGCCGCGTCGAAGCGCACCGGTGCGAGCCACGACTGTTCGACCCACAGCTTGAGCAGCACGCCGGCGGCGAGCGCAACGCCGATCGCGCGCGACCAGCGGTCCGCCGCCAGCAGACGCAAGGCGCCCCAGACCGCCAGTCCATGCAGCGCGCCCGACAGGCCGCCATACCAGCGCACCGCGGGCTGCCACAGCAGCGCGGCCTGCACCGCGACCCCACAGACCACCAGGGCCAGCAGCATTTGCCGTGCGCCGGCGGCACGGCCCGTCAGCAGCAGCAAGCCCAGCGCCGCCAGTAGATTGCCGAGCCAGTGGCGTCCATCCAGATGGACCCACATCGCGGTCAGCAGCCGCCACCATTGGCGGTCGCCGCCGGGCAGCATCAGCGCATCGCGCAGATAGAGGCCGTGCGCATGCAGCCACGGCACGAAGGTAAATGCGGCCGACAGCGCGCCGATCGCTGCCATCGCGCCCAGGGCCGGCAGTGCGCGCCGCCATGTCGAGGACGGCGCCGTGGCCGGCGGGGCGCCGCCGTCGTGCTCAACGCCCACCGGCGCTCAGTCCTCGCCGAACACGGCCTGCCATAGCGCCCGCACATCGCGTGCCTGCGCCTCGATCGTCTGTGGCGGCACGCGCGCCTGATCCTGGCCGTCGAGCCGCAGCTTGTGCTGGCGCGCGCGGAAGGTCCGGTAGGCGTCGCCGACCGATTCGGCCAGCGTGGCGTCGATCAGGCCGAGCTGCCCGGCCATCCGCAGCAGCGCGATATTGCCGGCGTTGCGCGTCAGCTCCGGATGGGCACGGCTGTGCAGCAGCACCAGATACTGCACGGTGAATTCGATGTCGACCATGCCGCCGCGGTCGTGCTTCAGGTCGAAGCGGTCGCCGCGGTTCGGATGGCCTTCGGCCACCTTGTGCCGCATCGCGACGATTTCCTGGCGCAGCGTGTCGGCATCGCGCGGCTGGCGCAGGACCTCCTCGCGCAGCCGCTCGAAGCGCGCGCCGAGTTCGCGATCGCCGGCGCAGAAGCGCGCGCGCGTCAGCGCCTGATGCTCCCAGACCCAGGCGGTGTTGTCGCCCTGGCGCAGCTGATAGCGGCGGAACGACTCGAAGCTGGTGACCAGCAGCCCGGCGGCGCCGTTCGGGCGCAACCGCGTGTCGACGTCGAACAGCATGCCCGCCGCGGTATGGCTGGTCAGCCAGGTGATCAGGCGGCGCGCATAGGCTGCGTAGATCTCGGCCGCGCCTTCGTCCTCGTCGTCGTGCAGGAAGATGATGTCGAGGTCGGACGCATAGCCGAGCTCCTTGCCGCCCAGCCGGCCGTAGGCGATCACCGCGAAGCGCGGCGTGTCGCGATGGCGCATCGGCAGCTGCTGCCACACTGCGGTCAGCGTGACGTCAAGCATCGCGTCGGCCAGGTCGGACAGGCGATCGGCGATCTGCTCGACCGTCAGCCTGCCGTGCAGGTCCTGCAGCAGCACGCGGAAGGTCTCCGCATGGTGCTCGCGGCGCAGGATATCCATCTGCGCCTCGACCTGGCCGTGGGCGGCCAGCAGGCGCTCGCCGAGCCGGGCGCGGAAGCCCTCCCAGTCGGGCACGCTGGCCAGCGCCTCGGCGTCGAGCAATTCGTCGAGCAGCTGCGGATGACGCGTCAGATAGCTGGCGGCCCAGCGCGACGCGTGCAGGGTATGGGCGACGCGCTCCATCGCCTGCGGATATTCGGACAGCAGCGACAGATAGGAGGCGCGCCGGCTGATCGCATCGAAGAAGTCGAGAAAGCGCGCGATGGTGGCATCGGCGTCGTCCTGCCGCCCCGCCAGGTCCAGCGCACGATTGACCAGCAGGTCGAAGCGCGCCCGGCTCTGCTCGGACAGCGCGCGATAGCGCGGCGAGCTCGCGGTGGCGCGCAGCCGCTCGAGCAGCCCGCCACAGTCGGAATAGCCGGCCTGCGCGAGCCGCGCGCACGGCGCCTCCTCGTCGTCGCCATGCGCCAGCGCCGGCCACAGCGTCTCGGCGGGCGTCTGGCCCTGCTCCGGGTCCGAGAAGGTGACCTCGAACTGCTGCGCCACCGGCTCCTGCAGCTCGGCCAGGCGAGCCAGCAGCGCGGGCCAGTCCGGACAGCCCATCATCCGCGCGACCGCGGCCTGTTCCTCGTCGCTGGTCGGCAGATGATGGGTCTGCGCATCGTCGCGATACTGCAGCCGGTGTTCCAGCTGGCGCAGGAAACGATAGGCATCGGACAGCTGCAGCGCCTGCCCGGCCGGCAGCAGCCCGCGCTCGACGGCGATCGCGAGCACCTCCAGCGTCGGCCGCGCGCGCAACGCCAGGTCCTGGCCGCCGCGGATCAGCTGGAACACCTGCGCCATGAATTCGATCTCGCGAATGCCGCCGCGCCCGAGCTTGATGTCGGCCGAGCGCTGGTTGACGCCATGGCCGGCCAGGCCGCCGCTGCGCTTGGCGGCCTCGGCGCGGATCTGCGCATGCAGCGAGCGGATCGCGGCGATCACGCCGTAATCGAGATAGCGGCGGAACACGAACGGCGTGGTCAGCCGCGCCAGCTGGTCGGCCGCGCGCTGCGCGTGCGGCGTGGCGATCGACGACACCACGCGGCCCTTGATCCAGGCATAGCGTTCCCATTCTCGTCCCTGCACCACCAGGTACTCCTCCAGCATGCCGAGGCTGCAGGCCAGCGGACCGGCATCGCCATTGGGACGCAGGCGCATGTCGACGCGGAACACATAGCCGTCGGCCGTGGTTTCCGCCAGCACGCTGATCAGGCGGCGGCCCAGACGCGTGAAAAATTCGTGGTTCGACAGACTGCGCTGCCCGCCCTGCGTATCGCCGTCCTCGTCGTACAGAAAGATCAGGTCGATGTCGGACGACACATTCAGCTCGCGGCCTCCGAGCTTGCCCATGCCGACCACGATCAGTTCCTGCACTTCGCCGCTGTGCTCGCCGACGGGACGGCCGAAGGTCGGTGCCATGTCGTCGGTCAACGTGGCCAGCGCATGCTGGATCGACAGTTCGGCCAGGTCCGTCATCGCGCCGGTCACCTCGGCCAGCGTGGCCAGGCCGCGCAGATCGCGCTCGATGACGGTGCACATCACCTCGGCGCGCAGCCGGCGCAGCGCCTGGCCGATCGCCTGCTCGGCATCGGCGGCGGGCTGCCGCAGCGCCGTCAGCCGCGCTTCCATCCAGACCCGCGTCAGCGGCTCGGCGCTGGCTTGCGTGACCAGCGCCGGCAGTTCGGGCCGGGCCTGCATCATGCGCCGCACGTAGTGCGAGGCGGCCGCCGAGTACAATGCGTGTCCCTCGCAATCGGCGGGATCGAGACCGGTCGCGGCGGTCAGCGCGAAGGCGCCGCTGGCCATGCCGCCCAGGCCGCCGGCCGCGGTGGCGGCATCCGGTGCAACTGCGTCAGCGGCGGCAGCGTGCCCGCCGGCGCCCGCCTGGGAACTCGGGATATCTGGGGAAGTCATTCCTGTCACTTGGATGGATCGCGGCCGAGGATCGCCGCGCGAGGAACCATGCGCCACCGGTAACGCCGCCCGGGCTGGCTTCGAATTGGAGAGCGGCTAGTATTGTCGGATAATCTGCGCATGTCCAGCCGCGCCACCCCACCCGCCGAACGCCCCACCCCGTCCAGCGGCGCGGCAGCAGCTCAAGGGCCGGAGGGTTCGAGCGCTGGTGCCGCTGCCGCCGCCGCCGGTCCCGCGCCCATCCCAGGCTCCGATCCCACCTCCTCCAGTTCCCATGCCTCCGGCAAGTCGTTTTCGACCTCGGCCTGGCGCCGCCGGGCCGGCCAACTGATCGGCCATCTGAAGGCTTCGCCCCGCGCCACCGGGCGCGCCGTCGCCGCCGCGCTACGGCACCGCTGCTGGGGCTGGATCGCGCGCTGGCTGCTGCGCATCGGCGTCGCGCTGGCGGCCGTCGCCGCGGTGCTGTTCCTGCTGATGCGTTTCGTGCTGTGGCCGCAGGCCGCCGGCGCACGCGCGTGGTTGGAGCAACGCGGCTCCGAGGCGCTGTCGGCCCAGCTGACCATCGCCACGCTGGAGACCTCGTGGGATGGCTGGCATCCGGCCTTCCATGCGCGCGGCGTGCGGCTGGTCGACGAGCAGCAGCGCGTGCTGCTGTCGGCGGACACGCTGCAGGGCGCGCTGTCCTGGCAGTCGTTGAGCGCGCTCGAGCTGCGCTTCGCCCGCTTCGATGCCAACCGCGCCGACGTGCTGGTGCACCGCTCCGCCAAAGGCAAGCTCGAGGTGGCCGGCATGCCGGTCCGCATGCAGGACAGCAGCGGCGACGACCATCGCTTCCTCGACTGGCTGCTGGCACAGGGCTCGGTCACGCTGACCGGCGGCAAGGTGCGCTGGCTCGACGAACAGCGGAGCCTGCCGGTGCTGGAAGTCGGCGACATCCTGCTGCGTTCCACCCGCAGCGGCGCCCGCCACGACCTGCGGCTGGAAGCGCGCTCGGCCGCGCTGGCCGCCCGCCCGCTGGTGGTCACCGGCACCTTCCGCCATACCTATCTGCATGCGCAGGGAGACTGGCGCAACTGGCGCGGCCAGGCCAGCTGGGATATCGGCCAGCTGCAACTGCCGGCCGTGCAGCGCTATTCGAGCCTGTTCGAGCAGGTCGACAGCGGCGTGCTGAGCAGCGACGGCACCATCGAGTTCGCCAATGGCGAGGTGCTGCGCAGCCAGGCCCGGCTGCGCGCGAATGCGGTCGACCTGCGCCTGGCCGGCGCTGCGGAGCCGTTGCGGCTGAACCAGTCGCAGGCACTGCTGCT
>NZ_AMPR02000210.1:0-5145 GCF_000307735.3 Cupriavidus sp. HPC(L)
CGTTACCGCTGCCGCCGCCGTTGCCCCCGCGGAAATCGGTCACATACCAGCCCGAACCCTTGAGCTGGAACCCGGCCGCGGTCAGCTGCTTCTTGAAGGCCCCCGCCGTATTGCAGGATGGGCAGTCGGTGAGCGGGGCATCGCTCATTTTCTGCAGCACATCGCGCCCATGGCCGCAGGCGTCGCAACGGTAGGCATAGATCGGCATCGTGGTTCTCCGGGAGATCCCCATTGGCTCAACCAGGGGATCGACAAAGGGGTCGACAAAAAATCAAAGGAGATCAACGCGCGCGGCCGGCGCGGCGTACCAGGCTGTCGCCCGCCACCGTCCGGCCATGCAAAGCCTTGAATTATAAACCGTTTGGACGCCGTTGCCGCCGGAAAAGCGGCCGGCCTGGGGCGCAGACCGGCCGATTGGCGGCCCGGGCGCAAATTGGCCGCGCGGCAGCCCTTTCCGCCGGCAAATCAGGCGATGTGCACTTCCTTGACCGGCGGGCGGTCGCCGATCCACTGCGGCAGCAGCGAGCCGAACACCATGCCGCCCAGCGAGAACAGCAGGCCGACCATCTGCGGCGGCACCGCGGCGTCGGCGAAGGCGATCTCGGCGACCAGCCACGAGCTCAGCCCCAGCAGGATCGCCGCAAGTCCGCCCTGGCGGGTGGCACGCTTCCAGAACAGGCCGAACGCCAGCGGTACGAAGGACGACACCAGCGTGACCTTGTACGCATTCTCGACCATATGGAAGATCGACAGATGCGAGTTCAGCGCGAACAGCGTGACCGCCACGGTGAAGACCAGCACCACGGCCTGCATCACGCGCAGGAAGCGCCGGTCGTCCAGATGGCGGAAATACGGCCGCAGGATGTTCTCGGCGAAGGTCACCGACGGCGCCAGCAGCGTGGCCGACGCGCAGCTCTTGATCGCCGACAGCAGCGCGCCGAAGAACATCACCTGGGCGAACAGCGGCGCGTGATCGAGGATCAGCGTCGGCAGGATCAGCTGCGAATCGGTATCGATAAAGCGCTGCACCATCGCCGGATCGATCAGCGTGGCCGAATACGCCAGGAACATCGGGATGAAGGCGAAGCAGAAGTACAGCACGCCGCCCAGCACCGAGGCGCGCGCGGCGATGTTCTCGGTGCGCGACGAGGTGACCCGCTGGAACACGTCCTGCTGCGGGATCGAGCCGAGCATCATCGTAAACAGCGCGGCGGCAAAGCCGATGATCTGGATCAGGTCGAGCTCGGGCAGGAATTCGAACTTGCCCGCCGCGGCCGCGTGCGACACCACCGCCGACACGCCGCCGGCCTGGCCGCTGACCTCGTAGCCGATGTACAGCATGCCGATCACGATGATGATCATCTGGATGAAGTCGGTGATCGCCACCGACCACATGCCGCCGAACAGCGTGTAGATCAGCACGCTGGCGGCGCCGATCATCATGCCGGCGTCCTGCGACAGCGCGCCGTCCGAGACGGTGTAGAACACCAGCCCGAGCGCCTTGATCTGCGCGGCGACCCAGCCCAGGTAGGACACCACGATGCACAGCGTGGTCAGGATCTCGGCCAGCCGCCCGTAGCGGTTGTGATAGTAGTCGCCGATCGTCAGCAGGTTCATCCGGTACAGCGGACGGGCGAAGAACAGGCCGACCAGGATCAGGCACAGCGACGAGCCGAACGGGTCGGACACCACGCCGGACAGCCCTTCCTTCAGGAAGACCGCCGGAATGCCCAGCACGGTCTCGGAGCCGAACCAGGTCGCGAACACGGTCGCGGTGACCACGTAGAACGGCAGGCTGCGGCCCGCCACGGCGAAGTCGGTCGTGTTGCGCACGCGCAGCGCGGCCCACAGGCCGATGCCGACCGAGATTACCCAGTAGATGATGACAAACCAGATCAGCATGCTGCTGCCCTATCCCAAAGAGCCCAGGGGCCAAGAAACCGAATGGCGGACGGCGGCAAGGTGCGCGCGCCCGCAGTCCAATTCATCGGTCGGGGCCGCGTGGGTGGCGGATCGGGTGCCCTGGGACGAGCACTGGCCTGCGGTCGTAGCCGAATCAAAACGCGGATTATAGCGATGCAAGCGGCGATACAAGCGCGCCCTGCCAAAAAAATCGGCAGCGGCGCGACGCGTCGGCGCGGGCTGGATCGGCGACGGCGGCAGGCCGACGCTGGGTCGAACCCTCAACCGAACCAGTCGACCAGCTGCGTGGCCACTACCGCGATGGCCACGGCGCCGATCAGCAGCAGCCCGATCGCCAGCATCCGGTTGGTGCGGCGCTGCTCGACCACCAGCGCCGCCAGCAGGCGGTCCTGCTGGCTGTTGTTGACCAGCGCGCGGCGCTCCAGGAACTGGTGCGCCAGGCGCGGAAAGTCCGGCAGCATCTTGGCCCACTGCGGCGCTTCGACCTGGATGCGTTCCCAGGCGCCGCGCCAGCCGACCTGCTCATGCATCCAGCGCTCGAGATAAGGCTTGGCGGTCTTCCACAGGTCCAGGTCCGGGTCCAGCTGGCGGCCCAGCCCTTCGATATTGAGCAGCGTCTTCTGCAGCAGCACCAGCTGCGGCTGGATCTCGACGTTGAAGCGGCGCGAGGTCTGGAACAGCCGCATCAGCACCATGCCCAGCGAGATCTCCTTCAGCGGCTTGTCGAAGTATGGCTCGCAGCAGGCGCGCACCGCGCTTTCCAGCTCCTCGACCCGGGTCTGCGGCGGCACCCAGCCTGACTCGACGTGCAGCAGCGCGACGCGGTGGTAATCGCGGCGGAAGAACGCGATGAAGTTCTGCGCCAGGTAGTTCTTGTCGAACTCGGACAGCGCGCCGACGATGCCGAAGTCCAGCGCGATATAGCGGCCGAAGGTCTCGGGCTGCACCGACACCAGGATGTTGCCCGGGTGCATGTCGGCGTGAAAGAAGCCGTCGCGGAACACCTGCGTGAAGAAGATCTCGACGCCCTCCTCCGCCAGCCGGTGCAGGTCGACGCCGGCCGCCTTCAGCGATTCGGTGCGCGAGATCGGGATGCCGTGCATCCGCTCCATCACGAACACCTCGCTGCTGCAGAAGTCCCAGAACACTTCCGGCACCAGCAGCAGCTCGGTGTCCTGGAAGTTGCGGCGCAGCTGACTGGCGTTGGCCGCCTCGATCATCAGGTCGAGTTCGTCATGCAGGTACTTGTCGAACTCGGCGACCACCTCGCGCGGCTTGAGCCGCTTGCCGTCGGCCGACACCCGCTCGATCCAGACCGCGACATCGCGCATCAGCGCCAGGTCGCTGTCGATCACCGGCAGCATGCCGGGCCGCAGCACCTTGACCGCGACCTCGCGGCCGCGATACGGGCCGGCCTTCAGCGTGGCGAAATGCACCTGCGCGATCGACGCGCTGGCGACCGGCTGGTGCTCGAAGGTCTCGAACAGCTGCGTCAGCGGCCGGCCGAGCGAGCGCTCGATGATGGCGACCGCGACGGCCGGATCGAACGGCGGCACCTGGTCCTGCAGCAGCGCCAGTTCGTCGGCGATGTCGGCCGGCAACAGGTCGCGCCGGGTCGACAGCACCTGGCCGAACTTGACGAAGATCGGCCCCAGCCGCGTCAGCGCCAGCCGCAGCCGCACGCCGCGCGGCACGGTATCGAGCTTGCGTCCGATGGTGATGACCCTGACCAGCAGGCGGATATGCCGGTTCTGGAAACCGGACAGCACCAGCTCGTCCAGGCCGTAGTAGAAGATGACAAAGGCGATCTTGCAGAGGCGCAGGAAACGGGTCATGCAGGTCTTGTTGGTAAGCCGGCCGGATCGGGACGCGCTTTTTGCGCGTCGTTGCCGCCGGCGGGCGGGATTCTTGTCAGCGGTTCCGCGCTCGGCGCGGCTGGCCCGGTTCAGCGATGCGCGGACGGCAGCGGGGCGGCGCCGGCACCGGGGCCGGCACCCGCACCGCGCTCCAGCCGCTCCAGCCGTTTCTCCAGCCGGGCCAGATCGTCGCGCAACGCGGCCACATCGGCACGGAAATCGTCCAGCGCGGCATGGCGGACCAGCGTCGGCTGTTCGTCGAGCAGATATTCGGTCACGTTCTCGACCAGCGCCCGCCCCACCCGCAGCGCGCCGGCGTGGGCTTGCTGCGCGCCGTCGACCAGCCGCTGCGCGACGCTGTCGCCGACGGTGCCGCCCATCACGGCACGCAAGGCCCGCGCCAGATCCTCCGCGGCATCCCAGCGCAGGCTGCGCGCCAGCGTCGACACGGTATTGGCCAGCTCGGCATCGCCCTCCAGCCGCACATGGCGCATCGCGGCGGCCTGCCCGCCGGCGGCGACATCGGCCACCACCAGCGGCCATTGCTGCAGCGGCACGGCGATCGTCACCGACGGCGGCGGCGCGTCGGCGGCGGCCAGCGCGACCATGCCTTGCGCATCGATCCGCAAGGCCATCGCAAAGGCGGCAGCATCGAAGCCGATCACGCGGCCGGCATAGGGCGTCAGCAGCTTGCGCGCCCACGGCTCCTGTTCCAGCAGATGATTGAGCGCGGCGACGATGGGGCCGGCCAGCGCGGACGGAAGAGTGTTCATGGCGTGATGGTGCGGACCACGCCGGCCAGGCCGGCGCCAATGAAAAAGGCCCACGCGCGTTGGCGCGTGGGCCTCCATTCTAAGCCAGCGCCGGGCACATCACGCCGTACCCGGGCTTTGGCTCAAGCAGCGACGCGATCGCCGGCTCAGGATTCCTGCTGGATTCCCGCCAGCACCCAGCCGCCGGCGCCGCTGGCCGGCTTGGCCAGGTTCCACACCTCGGCGAACGGCTGCGCGGCCTCGCCTTCGTTCTCGCGGATCATGCCGCTGAAGCGCACGCTGGCCACATGCTGGTTGTCGGTCGACTCGATGCCCAGCAGCGTCGCGTCCAGCGTGACCACGTCGGTGTGATTGCCCTGCGTGCCGCGATCGCCCAGGTCCATCTTGATCTCGGCAAACATTTCCGGCGTGGTGAACTCGCGGATGTCGTCGAGATTGCCGGCGTCCCAGGCGGCCTGCAGGCGCACGAAGTAGACCTTGGCGTTGCGCAGGAAGGCTTCGGTATCGAAGTCCGCCGGCACGCCCCAGGGCTGCACTCCCTGCGACGCGGCCGCCGCGGCCGCCCCGGCCGGTTGCAGCGCCGGCTGTGCCGA
>NZ_AMPR02000209.1:0-5184 GCF_000307735.3 Cupriavidus sp. HPC(L)
CCTGCCGATGAATCTCGATCCGATCCGCGCGCGGCCATCGTCGGCCGCCCGCGTGATGGCCGAACGCGGCTACCGGCTGCTGTGCGGCCTGGTGCAGACGTTGCCGCCCTCGGGCGGCACGGCACATGGCGATGCCCCATCGGCGCTGGTCACCGCGGTGCGGCGCAAGTTCCCGCGCCGGCTGGCCGCGCTGCCGGTGCCGGCGCTGAGCCGCCCGCAGGCCGCGCAGCTGCGCGAGCTGCTTCTGCTCAATCTGATTCCAGAACGGTTTCCGACATGGCACTGGCTTTTCTGATCACCAGCGAGAACCTGCAGCTGCTGTCCGAGCGCAAGGTCCTGAAGGAGGCGGAGTACGCGGCGCTGATGGACGCGGCCGAGGTCATCGAGGCCGCCCGCCGCGAGGCGCATCGCATCACCACCGACGCGCAGCGCGACGCCGAGCAGCGGCGCCAGCACGGCTACCGCGAAGGCTGGGCCAAGGCCCAGGCAGAGCACGCCGCCGCGCAGGTCAGCGCCGCCGCCGAGGCGGAGCGCCAGCTCGGCGCGATGCGGCGGACCATGGCCAATATCGTGATGAAGGCGGTCCAGCAGATCGCCGGCGAGCTCGATCCGGACATCATCCTCGAGGTCGCGCTGCAGCGGATCGACGTGCTGGTCCGCAGCGAGCCCTTCATCACGATCCAGATCCCGCTCGGCCGCGAGCAGGCGGTGCGCAACCTGCTCGACGCGATGGCCGAGACGCTGGACTGGCCGCGCCGCGCCAACGTCGTGGTCGAGCCCAGCCTGGAGCCCGATGCCTGCCGCATCCTGACGCCGTCCGGCACGATGGAGGTGGGGCTGCAGGCCCAGCTCGAAGCGTTTGCGCGCCGGGTGCAGGCGGGTTGACGGTGCGAGGCGGACCACATGCCCATCACCCCCACGTCGTTCCCGCGCAGGCAGGAAGCCAGCGTCTTTCAAAAGCCACTGGGTCCCCGCGTTCGCGGGGACGACGGGTGTGTACGCTGACCACATGCCCATCATCCCCACGTCGTTCCCGCGCAGGCAGGAACCCAGCGTCTTTCAAAAGCCACTGGGTCCCCGCGTTCGCGGGGACGACGGGTGTGTACGCTGACAACATGTCCATCACCACCATGTCGTTCCCGCGCAGGCGGGAACCCAGCGTCTTTCAAAGCCGCTGGGTCCCGGCGTTCGGGGGGACGACGGTTCGTTGAGCCGTTTCGCAGCGCATTTCTGAACCCACGCCCATGGCCGACCCGATCCCGACATCCGACCTGAAGGCCGCGCTGCAGCACGCCGCGCTCGATCTCGAACGCGCGTTCGACCACTTCACGCCGGTGGCGATGCGCGGGCGCGTGTCGAAGGCGGTCGGCATGCTGATCAATGCGACCGGCATCCAGGCGCATGTCGGCGAGATCTGCCAGCTGGTCACGCCGGGCGAGCCGCCGCTGCTGGCCGAGGTGGTCGGCTTCGAGCAGCAGACCGCGCTGCTGACGCCGCTCGGACGCACCACCGGCGTGTCGGCGGTGACCGAGGTCGTGCCGCAGATGCACGGCTACCGGTGCCCGGCGGGCGCCGCATTGCTGGGTCGCGTGCTCGACGCGCTGGGCAGCCCGATCGACGGCCGCGGGCCGCTGGTCGGCGTCAGCCAGGTGCCGGTCGAGAACGAGCCGCCCGATCCGCTGACCCGCGCGCTGATCCGCACGCCGTTGCCCACCGGCGTGCGCGCGATCGACGGCCTGCTGACGCTGGGCGAGGGCCAGCGCGTCGGCATCTTCGCGCCGCCGGGCGTGGGCAAGAGCACGCTGCTCGGCATGCTGGCGCGCGGCGCGCAGAGCGATGTCAATGTGGTCGCACTGGTCGGCGAGCGCGGGCGAGAGGTGCGCGAATTCATCGAATACAGCCTTGGCGATGCAGGGCTCGCCCGCACCGTGCTGGTGGTGGCGACGTCGGACCGCGCGCCGATGGAGCGGGTCAAGTGCGCGTATACCGCGACCGCGATCGCCGAACACTTCCGCGACCAGGGCAAGCGCGTGCTGCTGCTGGTCGATTCGCTGACCCGGCTGGCGCGCGCGCAGCGCGAGATCGGGCTGGCCAGCGGCGAGCCGCCGACGCGGCGCAGCTATCCGCCCTCGGTGTTCTCGATGCTGCCGCAATTGCTGGAGCGCGCCGGTACCGCCGCGCGCGGCTCGATCACGGCCGCCTACACGGTGCTGACCGAAGGCGAGGACGACAGCGACCCGATCGCCGAAGAGGTCCGCTCGATCCTCGACGGCCATATCGTGCTGTCGCGCAAGCTGGCCAGCGCCGGCCAGTATCCGGCCATCGACGTGCTGGCCAGCGTCAGCCGCGTGATGCCGCATGTGGTCGACGACCAGCAGGCGCGCCATGCGGCCCGCCTGCGCGAGCTGCTGGCCAAGTACCGCGAGCTGGAGCTGCTGCTGCAGATCGGCGAGTACCGTCCCGGCGCCGATGCGGTGGCCGACGCCGCGGTCGCGTCGATCGGCCAGATCCGCGCCTTCCTGGCGCAACCGGCCGGCAAGCTGGATACCTACGAGACCACGCTGCGCACGCTGGAACGGGCCATCACGCCGCCGGCCCCGGCGGTTACGCCAGCGACGGCGGCGATGGCCGCGGCAGGGCGCGCCCCCGCTCAGCAGGAGGCCAAACGATGAACGGGCAATCGGCCACGGTGCCGCTGCGCCAGCTCGAACGCGTGCGCGAACGCCGCCACGAGGACGCCCATCGCGAGATGCGGCACAAGCGCGATGCGTTTCTCGAAGGCATGCGGGCCGCCGAGGCGGCGCAGGGCGCGGTGCGCGCGGCGCTGTCGGAGCGCGCGGCGTTTCTGCAGCGCCTGCACGACAGCGCCGCGAAGGAGGGCGTCGCGATCTCGGGCCTGCTCGATGCCCAGGCGTGGCAGGCGTCGTTCGACGCGCGCATCGCCCGCGCCAATGCCGCGCTGGCGCAGGCCCTCGATATTGCTGGCCAGCGTCGTGCCGAATTCGAGCAAAGCCGCCGGCTGTGGGCACAGGCGCAGGCCCGGCTGACCGGCACTCGAGAACTGATCGGCCGCGAACAGGCCGCGGCACGAGCCGACATCGAGCGCCGCGAGGAAGAGGCCGCCGAGGAGGCCGCGCTGCGCGTCTGGCAACGCGGCATGGGAGCAGGCATCAAGGCATGATCGATCCGGCGATCTTTTTCCAGTGGGGCCGCGAGACCGTGATGCCGATCCTGATGGTGATGCCGCGGCTGCTGACCGCCTTTACCGTGGTGCCGTTCCTGTCCCATCAGTCGATCCCCGGCGTGGCGCGCAACGGCATCGTGCTGGCCATCGCGCTGTTCGTCTCCCCGGGCGCCCGCGTCGACATCGACGCGGTGGCGGGCGGACTGTGGCTGCTGCTGATCTTCAAGGAGGCGTTCATCGGCCTGCTGCTGGGCATGGCGTTCGGGCTGTTCTTCGTCGCGCTGCAGATGATCGGCGAGCTGATCGACTTCCAGACCGGCTCGGGCAACGCGACCTTCTTCGATCCGGTGACGCAGCAGGAGGACGGGCCGATGGAGAACCTGTTGTCCCACCTGGGTATCGCGCTGTTTGCCTCGTTCGGCGGCCTGTTTGCGATGACGGGCGTGATCGTCGAATCGTTTGCCTTCTGGCCGGTGATGTCCTTCGGCCCCGATGTCTCGCTGTCGTCGTTCCAGTTTGCGAATATCTATGCCGGCACGATGTTCTCGTGGGTCGTCAAGCTGGCGGCGCCGATCCTGCTGCTGCTGGTGATCGTCGAACTCGGCTTCGCGCTGATCGCCCGCTTCGTGCCGCAGTTCGACGTGTTCCAGTTCGCGCAGCCGGTCAAGATCACAGTCGCCTTCCTGATGCTGGTGCTGATGCTGTCGGTGATGGTGGACACGCTGCAGGGCTTCCTGCGGCCGGACAACGCGCTGATCGACCTGCTGCGCGGACGCGCGGGCGTCCAGTGAGGCCACGCCATGGCCGATAGCGAAAAGAACCTCGAAGCGACGCGGCGCAAGCTCGACGACGCGCGCAAGCGCGGCGAGGTGCCGCGCAGCAGCGATGTCACGTCGGCCTTCGTCTTTCTTGGCGTGCTGATCGCGCTATGGCTGCTCGGGCGCTATTTCGTGCGGCTGTTCCAGGCGCTGTGGCTGAGCGCGATGGGCGCGATCGACCAGCATCTGGCCGACCAGCAGATGCTGGCGCTGGGCGAGGCCGGGGCGCGCTTCCTGCTGATGGGCGTGCTGCCGATCGCGGCGATCGCGCTAGTCTGCGGCATCGTCGGCGCCTTCGTGCAGGTCGGACCGCTGGTCGCGTTCGAGCAGATCAAGCCGCAGCTGGCACGGCTGAATCCGGCCGAGGGGCTGAAACGGATGTTCGCGGTGCGCAATCTGGTCAATCTGCTGAAGACCGTGATCAAGATTGCGCTGCTGGGCGGCCTGATCTATGTGCTGGCGCTGCGGGCGATCGAGGATGGCGTGCGCACCGGCTATGCGCGGCCGGCCGAGATCCTGCTGCTGATCGCCCATATCCTGCTGATGATGTGCTGCTGGGCCGCGGTGATCTATCTGATCATGGCGGTGATCGACTACGTGCACGAGCGCTACGAGTTCATGAAGCGCCAGCGCATGAGCGTCGAGGAATACCGGCGCGAATACAAGGACACGCAGGGCGACCCGATGATCGCCGGACGGCGGCGCGCGGCGTTTTTCGAGGCGGCGTTCTTTGGCGTCGGCGAACGGGTGCGGGTGTCGACCGCGGTCGTCTATTCCACGCAATACGCGGTGGCGCTGCGCTACGACGGGCCCGGTACGCTGCCCAAGGTGGTCGCCAAAGGCGGCGGCCAGGTCGCGGCGCGCATCCGGCAGGCGGCCGCGGACTACCTGATTCCGTCGGCCTTCGATTCGGACCTGGCGCAGCGGCTCTATCTGACGGTGCCGCTCGATCGCTTCATCGACCGCTCGCTGTTCGAGCGGGTGGCGGATCTGATGCGGTGGGCGAAGGGGGGGTAGGGTGGTTGGGCGGCCGGGGGATTGTGGTTTGCTGGCGTGGTCTGCCCTCTCCCCAGCCCTCTCCCGCAAGCGGGAGAGGGAGCCGGTTGGCGCGATAGATACCGCATCGCCGTTGCTCGACCGCTGACGTGCTCCCCTCTCCCGCTTGCGGGAGAGGGGCTGGGG
>NZ_AMPR02000208.1:0-5300 GCF_000307735.3 Cupriavidus sp. HPC(L)
CAGGGGCTGGTCTGCAGCAGCCGGCAGGCCAGCGCGAGGCCCACCGGGCCGCCGCCGACGATGGCGATATCGCAGGCGTCGCCGTGCGGTTCAGGGGTGGGCTGGGTCATCGTTGGCACCTCCGGCATTGGCACCGCTCGCTGCGGCGTCGCCGCGCTGCCAGCACACCACGTCCTCGCGCGTCCTGCCGTTGCGGGCATCGCGCAGCGCGTTGTCGAGCAGGGCCTGATCGAAGCCAGGCAACGCGCGCAGGCGCGACAGCAGCGCCTCGTGGTTGACCGCGTCGAGCGGCGTCACGCAGCCTTGCTGGCGGCCGTCGGGCCGTTCCTCGCCGACCAGGATCAGCCAGGCCCTGCCGGTCCACGGTGCGCGCCGCGATACGCGCGCGACCACGCGCTCCAGCGCCTGCCATTCGAGTTCTTCGCGCTGGCCGTCGGGACGATGCACCACCACGCGGTCGTCGAACAGATTGACGATGAACGGCTGTTCCGGCTCCGCCTGCGTCCGCGACGCCGTGGCATTGTCAGCGGCACCGCCGAACAGTTTTCTCAACCAGCTGACCATCACTTCTCACTCCGTTCGCGCATCAGCGCCTCGATCTCGTCGGCGTCGACCGGGACGCCGCGGGTCATCAATTCACAGGGGCCGCCGGCCGTGACCACCGCGTCGTCCTCGATGCGGATGCCGATATGCCAGTAGCGCTCCGGCACGTCCTCGGCCGGCCGGACGTAGATGCCGGGCTCGATCGTCAGCACCATGCCCGCCTCGAGCGGCCGCCACGGGCGCTCGCCCTCGGCCGGTGCGGGGCCGGGCACGCGGTACTCGCCGACGTCGTGCACGTCCATGCCGAGCCAATGGCCGGTGCGATGCATGTAGAAACGGCGATAGCTGCCGCTGGCGATCACGTCGTCGACGCCGCCTTCCTTGCCGCGGTCCAGCAGGCCGGTGTCGAGCATGCCCTGCGCGAGCACGCGCACCGCCGCGTCATGCGGCACGTTGTACGGCACGCCGGCGCGCGTCTCGTCGATGGCGGCCTGCTGCGCGGCCAGCACCAGATCGTAGAGCTCGCGCTGCGCCGGCGAGAAGCGGCCCGACACCGGGAAGGTGCGCGTGATATCGGACGCGTAGCCGTCCAGTTCGCAGCCGGCGTCGATCAGGCACAGGTCGCCGTCACGCAGTTCGGCGGGGCCCGCGCGATAGTGCAGCACGCAGGCATTGGGACCGGCGGCGACGATCGAGTTGTAGGCGACGCTCTGCGCGCCGTTGCGGCGGAATTCGTACAGCAGCTCGGCTTCCAGATGGTATTCGCGCAGCCCGGCGCGGCTGGCCTGCATCGCACGCACATGGGCCTGCGCCGAGATCTGTGCGGCGCGGCGCATGATGCCGAGTTCGCCGGCGTCCTTGAACAGCCGCATCTCGTCGAGCAGCGTGCGGATATCGAGCGCGCTGGATGGCGCCACCACGCCGGCGCGGCCCTGCGTGCGCACGGCGTCGAGCCAGCGGCGTACCTGCATGTCGATGCGAGTCGACGCGGCCAGCGGATAGGCGATCAGATTCTGGTTGGCCAGCAGCTGCGGCAGCTGCGCGTCGATCTCCTCGATCGAGTGCGCCTCGTCGAAGCCGAACACCTCGCGCGCGGCTTCGGGGCCGTAGCGGAAGCCGTCCCAGATCTCGCGTTCTTCGTGCTTCGGGCGGCAGAACAGGATGCTGCGGTCGGCGCCGCCGGCCGGCGCGGCGATCAGCACCAGCACGGCCTCGGGCTCGGTGAAGCCGCTGAGGTAATAGAAGTAGCTGTCGTGCCGGTACGGGAAGTCGCTGTCGCGGTTGCGCATCGCTTCCGGTGCCGTGGGCAGGATCGCGACGCCGCCGCCGGCGGCGCGCAGGTGATCGAGCACGCGGGCGCGGCGCGCGCGACAGGCCTGGAGAAGGGCGGAATCTGGTGCGGACATGAGGGGACCGACTCGCATCGGGCAGGCAGTGGGCAATGGCCCGATTCTAACGCCGTCGTAACTGGCGTTGGCCGGCGCGCCAGGCAAACCGGCCATGCTATCTCCCCGTCGTCCCCGCGCTGGCGGGGACCCAGTGACTTCCGGGAACGCTGTTCAAGCCGCTGGGTCCCCGCGTTCGCGGGGACGACAGCATTGGCGAGCGCGGCGAGCCCCTACCGCGACAGCGCGGCGTCCAGCGCGGCCAGCTGCGCCGGCGTGCCCACGTTCTCCCAGCGGCCGGCGAAGCGCTCGCCGGTGGCCAGGCCCGCCGCGATGGCGGCGCGGTAGAACGGCGTCATCGCCACCTTCTGTCCGGACGCGATGCCGGCGAAGGTGCGGGTGTCGTACAGGCCGATATTGCCGAAGGTCAGGCGGGCGGCGCCATCGGCCAGCGGCGCATCGCCGGGCAGCGACAGCTTGCCGTCGGCGCCGAGCGCGAAATCGCCCTCTGGGTGGAACGGCGGATTGGGCACCATCACCAGGTGCATGCGCGGCTCGGGCGCGCCGGCCATTGCGGCGGCGCGCGGCAACAGCGCGCGGAAGTCGTAGTCGCAATAGATGTCGCCCGATACCGCGACGAAGATCTCGCCGCCGCCACCGTTCTCACCGCCACCACCGTCGCCGGCGCCATCTCGCAGCAGCGGCAGCGCCTTGGCGATGCCGCCCGCGGTCTCGAGCGCCTCGCCCTCGGCCGAGTACGCCAGCCGCACGCCAAAGCGGCCGCCGTCGCCGAGCGCCGACTCGATCTGCTGGCCGAGCCAGGCATGGTTGATGACGATGTCGGTCAGGCCCGCGCGGGCCAGCGCCTCGATGGTCCAGACGATCAGCGGCTTGCCGCCGACCTGCAGCAGCGGCTTCGGGCAGCCATCGGTCAGCGGGCGCATGCGCTCGCCGCGTCCGGCGGCGAAGATCATCGCTTTCAAATCAGGGTCTCCAGGACGAGCAGGGTGGCCATGCCGCCGGCGATGGTCCAGCCGACGCTGCGCGTGCGCGCGGCGATCGCGATGGCCACCACGCCGGCGATCAGGCGGGCATTGTCGAGGCCGATGGCCAGCTGGCCATCGCGCATCAGCAGGTCGGGCGCGATCAGCGCCGACAGCATCGCCGCCGGCACGAACTGCAGCGCGGTGCGGAACCACGCGGGCAGGCGCACCTTGCCTTCGACGGCGATAAAGGACAGGCGGATCAGATAGGTCGCCAGGCCCGCGGCCGCCATCACGCCGAGCAGCATCCACGGGCTCATGCGGCGTGCTCCTTGCCGGCGGGGCCGCTGCGGCGCGGCAGCAGCAGCATGCCGACCGCGATGCCGCCCAGCGCGGCGGCCATCAGGCCGAGCTTGTGCGGCACGCCAAAGCACAGCACCGCCAGCGCGCTGGCGGTCACCGCCGCGGCGACGTGCGAGCGATGCTTCAGGCCGGGCACGATGATGGCGATGAAGGTCAGCGGCAGGAAGAAGTCCAGCGGCCAGTGGCGCGGCACCTGCGCGCCGACCAGCACGCCGGCCAGCGTCGACAGTTGCCAGCTCGTCCACAGCGCGACGCCCGCGCCGAAGAAGTACCAGTGGCGGTAGCGCCGTTGCGCCGGGTCGTCGCCGAGCCGCCGCGTCATCGCGGCAAAGGCCTCGTCGGTCAGCAGATAGGCGATCAGCGCCTTCCAGCGGCGCGGCAGATGCGCCAGCGCTGGCGCGACGGTGGCGGAGTAGAGCGCGTGGCGCAGATTGACCATCGCCACCGTGGTGGCGACGATCGCCGCCGGCGTGCCCGCCGCCCACAGTTGGGTCAGGATCATCTGCGAGGCGCCGCCGAACACGATCGCGCTCATCGCGCAGGCCAGCCACGCCGGCATGCCGGCGCCGACCGCCAGCACGCCGTAGATCAGGCCGAACGGCACCACGCCCAGCAGCATCGGCGACAGCGCGCGCACGCCGGCCCACCATTCGCCGCGCCGGGTAGGGCTGCTGGCAGGATCCATCAGAAGGTGTAGCCGGCCGGGCGCTCGACGCCTTCGAGCGTATCGAACAGGCGCACCAGCTTGCGCAGCTCGCCGTAGCGGCCGGCCACCGCGCGCGCGTACTTCAGCACCAGCGGCATGTTGGCGAGGTAGCCGTCCTTGCCGTCGCGGTGGTAGAGCCGCGCGAAGATGCCGAGCACCTTCAGATGGCGCTGCAGGCCCATCCATTCGAAGTCGCGATAGAAGTCGCCGAAGTCGGCCGCCACCGGCAGGCTCGCCTTGCGGGCGCGTTCCCAATAGCGGATCAGCCAGTCCAGCTGCAGCTCCTCGTCCCATTCGATATAGGCGTCGCGCCACAGCGAGACCGCGTCGTAGGTGATCGGGCCGATCACGGCGTCCTGGAAGTCGAGGATGCCGGGGTTGCCGCGTTTGTCCTCCCCGTCGAGCACCATCAGGTTGCGCGAATGGTAGTCGCGGTGCACGTAGACCTGGGGCTGGGCCAGGTTGTTGGCCAGCAGCGTCTGCATGACCTCGGTCAGGTCCGCCTGCTGGCCCGCATCGAGCTCCACGCCGAGATGGCGCGCCACGTACCACTGCGGGAACAGGTCCAGCTCGCGCTGCAGCAGCTCGCGGTCATAGGCCGGCAGCGTGCCGGGCCGGGTCGCGGCCTGGATCCTGACCAGCGCCGCGGCGGCGTCGCCGTACAGCGTGCGCGCGGTCGTGATGTCCAGCTTCGACAGATAGGTGGTGTTGCCCAGGTCGGCCAGCAGCAGGAAGCCCTGCGACAGATCCTGCGCCAGCACGGTCGGCACGGTGACGCCGGCCTCGCCGAACAGCGCGGCGACATGGATGAAGGGGCGGCAGTCCTCGCGGGCGGGCGGCGCATCCATCGCGATCACGGTCGGATGCGCCGGGTTGTCGGTGCGCAGGCGGAAGTAGCGGCGGAAGCTCGCGTCGGCCGATGCCGGTACGCACGATTCGGGATCGATGGACCAATCCGGAGCGAGTCCGGACACCCACGCTTTGAGCTGGTCCTGGCGCGGGTCGAGGGGAAGTGCTGCCATGCCGGAAAGGGTCGATAAGTTGCCCCGTATAATACCCGACCAGACCCGGGCGCCGGGCGGCTCCCGGGAGGGCCGTCCTGTGCCTGGCAGCCTGTTTGGACGGTGACTGCGGCGGTTCCGCGCAACCGTCCCGCCGTCCGACCGACGACCCGACGCATGACCGAACAACAACGATCACCGAATCACACCGCAATCCAGGCGCCGGGCCGCCAGCCCGCGCGCCGGCCAGTCCGGGCCCTGCGCCCGCTGGTGCTGGCCATGGCCGGCTGGTCGCTGGGCGCCCATGCGCAAGGCCAGG
>NZ_AMPR02000207.1:0-5315 GCF_000307735.3 Cupriavidus sp. HPC(L)
GGTCATCGATCCGCTGATCGACTGCATCGTGCCGCTGCATCTGGAGCGCAAGGCCTCGGGTGACCGCATCCTGCCGCTGACCGGCCGCCTGCGCCGCGCCGGCACCAAGCAGGTCCATATCGAGGGCCTGTACGAGCCGGCCAACGCCTGGGAGCCGGTGACCGCCGGCCATCAGTACGAGGACCTGCAGGTCGCGGTGCAGCTGGCCAATCGCGGCGGCCCGCTGAACGCGCTGGAGTTCTCCGAGTTCGTCAACGCGGTCGAGGCGCTGGCCGAATCGCTGGACGCATCGGCCGAACTGCCGGACATGAGCGAGACCGTCGCCAACGCGCGCGAGCTCGACAGCTTCGCGGCCGCCTGCGACGTGCAGCTGGGCGTCAATGTGGTGTCCGATGGCGCGCCGTGGTCGGCCGCCTATGTGCAGAACGTCGCCACCCAGGACGGCCTGGTGCTGTCGCGCGACGGCACCCGCTTCACCCGTTACCAGGCCGGCCCCGACGGCATCCAGCGTGCGCTGTTCACGCTGCAGTTCGGCGATACCAACTTCCTGCGCGACGACCTGACGGTCAAGGCGGGCAGCCAGATCACGCTGCTGCTGGACGTGCCGCAGGCCTCGCAGGCGGTCAAGCCACTGAAGACGATGTGCGAATACGGTGACAGCCTGGCGCAGCGGATGGGCGCGCGGCTGGTCGACGACAATCACCGGCCGCTGACCGAGACGTCGTTCGTCGCGATCTTCCAGCAGCTGCAGGCGCTGTACGACAAGCTCGAGGCGCGCGGCATGCCGGCCGGGTCGCCGGTGGCATTGCGCCTGTTCAGCAGCTGACGGGCGGATCTGCGCCGTTCTTGCGGTCCGCTTTCGCCGTCAGCCTTCCCGCCCGCTTTTTCGTACCGCCCACGCCCATGCCAGCAAAGAAACACGGCGCTCCCACTCCGGCCGACGCGCCGCGGACCGCTGCGGCCAATGCAGCCGACGCAGCCGACGCAGCCGAAGCCGCGCGTCCCGACAATTCCGCCGACAAGCCCGACGCCCCCGCCGCGCGCGCCGACTGGCTGCGCGAGCAGATCGAGCACCACAACTACCAGTATTACGTGCTCGACGCGCCGACCATTCCGGACGCCGAGTACGACGCGCTGTTCGGCGAGCTGCAGGAGCTCGAGGCCGCCCATCCCGAACTCTTGAGCCCCGAATCGCCGACCCAGCGCGTCGGCGGCCAGCCGCTGACGGCGTTCGCGACGGTGCGGCATCGGCTGCCGATGCTGTCGCTGAACAATGCGTTCGACGACGACGACGTGATCGGTTTCGATCGCCGCTGCGCGCAGGGCCTGGGCCGCACGGTGGCCGCCGAGGGCACCGCCGACCTGTTCTCGGCCGCCGATGCGGTCGAATACGCCTGCGAGCTGAAGTTCGACGGGCTGGCGATGTCGCTGCGCTACGAGAACGGCCGGCTGGTACAGGCCGCCACGCGCGGCGATGGCGAGACCGGCGAGGACGTGACCGCCAATGTGCGCACGATCAAGGCGATTCCGTTGAAACTGAAGGCCGGCGCGCCGGCGGTGATCGAGGTGCGCGGCGAGGTCTTCATGTACCGGCGCGATTTCGACAAGCTCAATGCGCGCCAGGCCGAGGCCGGCGAAAAGACCTTCGTCAATCCGCGCAATGCCGCGGCCGGCAGCCTGCGCCAGCTCGATCCGCGCATCACCGCGCGCCGTCCGCTGTCGTTCTTCGCCTATGGCCTGGGCGAGCTGGATGGCGAGCCGCGTCCGGCCACCCATGAGGCGCTGCTGAAACGCTTCGCCGCGCTGGGCCTGCCGGTCTGCGCCGAGCGCGACGTGGTCAAGGGCGCGCAGGGGTTGCTCGGCTTCTATCGCGGCGTCGGCGCCAAGCGCGACAGCCTGCCGTACGACATCGACGGCGTGGTCTACAAGGTCAATGCGGTCGAGGAGCAGGAGCGGCTGGGCTTCGTTTCGCGCGCGCCGCGCTTTGCGCTCGCGCACAAGTTTCCGGCGCAGGAAATGACCACCGTGGTCGAGGACATCGAGGTCCAGGTGGGCCGCACCGGCGCCATCACGCCGGTGGCGCGGCTCTCGCCGGTGTTCGTCGGCGGCGTCACGGTGACCAATGCCACGCTGCACAACGAGGACGAGATCCGCCGCAAGGACGTGCACATCGGCGACACCGTGATCGTGCGCCGCGCCGGCGACGTGATTCCCGAAGTGGTCGCGGTGGTGCCCGAGCGCCGGCCGGCCGACGCGCGGCCGTTCACGATGCCGGCCGCGTGCCCGGTGTGCGGCTCCAATATCGAGCGGCTCGAGGACGAGGCGATCGCGCGCTGCACCGGCGGGCTGATCTGTGCCGCGCAGCGCAAGCAGGCGCTGCTGCATTTCGCGCAGCGCCGCGCGATGGATATCGAAGGGCTCGGCGAAAAGGTGGTCGACCAGCTGGTCGAGCAGGGCATCGTCCGTACGCCGGCCGACCTGTACAAGCTTGGCGTGGCCAAGCTGGCGGCGCTGGACCGCATGGCCGACAAGTCGGCCGGCAATCTGGTTGCCGCGATCGACGCGTCGCGCGCCACCACGCTGAACCGCTTCATCTTCGCGCTGGGCATCCGCCATGTCGGCGAGGCGACCGCCAAGGACCTGGCGCGGCATTTCGGCAAGCTCGACGGGCTGATGGCGGCCGACGAGGCCGCCCTGCTTGAGGTCAACGACGTCGGTCCGGTGGTCGCGCAGTCGATCGCGCATTTCTTTGCCGAGGCGCACAACGTCGAGGTCATCGAGCAGCTGCGCGCCGCCGGCGTGCACTGGCCCGAGAGCGAGCCGGCCGCGCGCGCGCCGGCGCCGCTGGCGGGCAAGACCTTCGTGCTGACCGGCACCCTGCCGACGCTGTCGCGCGAGGAGGCCAAGGAGAGGCTGGAAGCGGCCGGCGCCAAGGTCGCGGGCTCGGTGTCGAAGAAGACCGATTACGTGGTGGCCGGCGAAGAGGCGGGCAGCAAGCTGGCCAAGGCGCAGGAGCTCGGCGTGCCGGTACTGGACGAGGCCGGCATGATGGCGCTGCTCCAGCAGCACGGGGTGGCGGGACGCTGAGGCCGAAGCGGCCGCCGGCGCCGTCCAGTGAGACGCCGGAGCGCCGGTCAGCAAAGCAAAGGGGCAGGGCCGATTCCGGAAGAACCGGCCTCTGCCGCGCGGCTAACCTCGCCGGGTTCTTCCCACCACCAGGAGAGACCCATGGGTTTGATCGCAGCAAGCCACCCATCATGCGCCGATTGGCTGGCCGTCCGCGTCAAGCTCGACGGCTTGCGCGAGCGTTTCCGGCAGCAGCCGTCGCAGCGGCACGAGCAGGCCTTCGTGTTTCGCGGCCAGACGTTCCGGCTCGCGTATTTCGCCGCCGCGGATACCGGCATCCTGCACACCATCAAGTCTCACCGGGGCAGCGTCGAGCGGCCCGCCGGACGTCTCGCGTGCCGCGTGTCGTCCGCGCCGTCGCAGGCGTCGTGGCTCGATCGCATCCGGCAGATCGTCGCGAACCTGTTTTCGCCGCTGCTCGACATGTGGGACGGCGACAAGCAGTGGACGTTCGGCTGTCCGGCGCTGGAGTCGCGCGGGCAAACGATGCTGCGCTATCTGGCGCCGCATGTGCCGCGCGAGCGTTTGCGCTCGATCGACGTCGACGTGGACCGCATCTTTGCGGCGTGAGCGCGGATCCCCGGGGGCGGGCGCCCGTGCGGCCCAATCGCCGCGATCTGCCCCATCGGTCCCATCGGTCCCATCGGTCCCATCGGCCGCCGGCAGCAGCGCTGGCTATAATCGACCGGATTCCGGTGGAGCACCACCGCATGCGGCAGCCGGGACGACCCCCGGCCGCCCGAGCAGAGGACAAGCAATGATTCGCGACATTCTGAAAATGGGCGACCCCCGGCTGCTGCAGGCCGCCCGCCCGGTCCAGCGCTTCAATACCCCAGAACTCCGCACGCTGATCGAGGACATGTTCGACACGATGGACCACGCCAATGGCGCCGGGCTGGCCGCGCCGCAGATTGGCGTGGACCTGCAGGTCGTGATCTTCGGCTTCGAGCGCAACCCGCGCTATCCCGATGCGCCGCAGGTGCCCAAGACGGTGCTGATCAATCCGGAACTGACGCCGCTGTCCGACGAGATGGAGGACGGCTGGGAGGGTTGCCTGTCGGTGCCCGGCCTGCGCGGCATGGTGCCGCGCCATACCAGCCTGCGCTATACCGGCTTCGACCTGATGGGGCAGCGCATCGAGCGCGTTGCCGAGGGCTTCCATGCGCGCGTGGTGCAGCACGAATGCGACCACCTGCGCGGCATCCTGTATCCGATGCGGGTCAAGGACTTCAGCAAGTTCGGCTTTACCGAAGTGCTGTTTCCCGAGCTGAACGGGGTGCAGTCGGACGATTGACGGCGATCGTCGCCGGGCCGGCGTGGGCGCCGGTCCCGCCGGTCCCGGTATTGGCCGTCAGAACTTCTCGAACGGCCCGAGGAAGCGCCACTGGCCGACCGGCAGGTCGCCCAGCACGATGCGGCCCATGCGGACGCGCTTCAGTCCGACCACCTTCAGGCCGACCTGCTCGCACATCCGGCGGATCTGCCGCTTCTTGCCTTCGCGCAGCACGAAACGCAGCTGTTCCTCGTTCTGCCAGCTGACCTTGGCGGGCTTCAGCGGCTCGCCGTCGAGCGACAGGCCGTGGCGCAGCCTGTCCAGCCGCTCGGCGGGGAACACGGCCGAGACATTGCGCTCGACCGGACCATCGGGCGCATCCTCCCAGACCACCCGCACCAGGTATTCCTTCTCGATGTTCGAGTCCTCGCCGATCAGCTGGCGGGCGATGCGGCCGTCCTGTGTCAGCACCAGCAGGCCGGTCGAATCGATGTCCAGGCGTCCGGCCGGGGCCAGGCCCTTGTGTTGCCAGGGCGCATAGCGCTTGCGGGTCGGATCGCTTTCCCACTGATTCTCGGCGGTGAACAGCGTGGCCGCCGGCTGATAGCCTTCCTCGGCCTGGCCGGACACATAGCCGACCGGCTTGTGCAGCAGCACCGTGACACGCTCTCCTTGCTCCGAGCGGGCGGCCTGATGGATCTCGATCGTCGCGTCCGGGCGGATGCGCGTGCCGAGCTCGGTCACGGGCTTGCCGTCGACCAGCACCCAGCCGCGCGGGATCCATTCGTCGGCCTCGCGGCGCGAGCACAGGCCCAGTTCTGACATCCGCTTGGACAGGCGCACCAGGCCATCGGGCTCGTGCGCCGAGCCGGCGGCATGCGCGTTCGACGGCGGGCGGGCCGGGCTGCGCGTTGGA
>NZ_AMPR02000206.1:0-5472 GCF_000307735.3 Cupriavidus sp. HPC(L)
CGGTGAGAATCCGCTGCATCAGATTGAATTGCAGCCCCGCCACGCCCGGCATGCCGCCCAGCTTGCCGCGCAGCAGCGCCTCCTCGGTCGGGCAGTCCATCGCCTCGATGCGAAAGCGCGCGGTGCGGGCGCCGGCCGGCGCCGCGGTTTCCGTCGGCGCGCCAGGCATCGCGATGGCGCCGCAGGCGCTGCCGCAGCAGGAGGAAGTCAGGGAGGCGGAGGTGGCCGGGGCGGCGTGGCGATGATCGCTGCCGCCCTCATGGTGGTGCCCATGATCGTGGCCGTGGTCATGGACGTGATCATGGACGTGATCATGGACGTGGTCAGGGCCGTGATCATGATCGTGGCCGTGGGTGTGGCCCTCGGCTGGCGCGGGGCCGCCGCAGGCGCCTGCTTTCGCGTCGCAGCAGGGGGCGGCGCTGGTGGACGGACTGGAGGAGGAACTGGTGGAGGATGGGTCTTCCGGCGAGAGTCTGGCCATCGAAGGTTCCGTGGGCTGTGGCATCGGTGGCATTGAATAGCCTGTAGCCGCTACAGGGTCAAGCCACCCTACCTCCGGCGCGGTCATTTTCTGAAGTCCGCGTCTGATGCCGCGCGTCCCCGCCTTTCGGCGCCCCTTGCCGCCCCTTGCCGCCCCTTGCCGCCCCTTGCCGCCCCTTGCCGCCTCGCGCCGC
Organism: Cupriavidus sp. HPC(L); assembly: GCF_000307735.3. NCBI lineage: Bacteria > Pseudomonadati > Pseudomonadota > Betaproteobacteria > Burkholderiales > Burkholderiaceae > Cupriavidus > Cupriavidus sp. HPC(L). The sequence goes on from NZ_AMPR02000206.1 coordinate 675, forward strand.
CTCGCGCCGCCTCTCGCCGACACTCGCCGCCTCTCGCCGCCTCAGTGCGTCACATTGACCATCCAGTTCAGCCCGAAGCGGTCCTGCAGCATGCCGAAGCCCTCGGACCAGAAGGTCTTCTGCATCGGCATCATCACGCGGCCGCCCTCGGACAGCGCGTCAAACCACTGGCGCGCCTGGTCCAGCGACGGCGCGACGATCGACAGGCTGAAGCCGGCGAAGGCCTCCGGCGGTGCGCCCGGCATGCCGTCCGACGCCAGGACCTCGCTCTGGCCGACGGTCACGCTCGCATGCATGATCTTGTCGTCCCAGCCGGCCGGCAGCGGCGGCTGGCCGTCGCCGGCTTCGCCTTCCACGGCCGGCATCTCGCTGAACCGCATCATCATGTTGACCTTGGCGCCGAGCGCCTTGCCGTAGAAGGCCAGCGCCTCCTCGCAGCGTCCGCCGAAATAGAGATAAGGCTGTATCTGCATGTCCGTCTCCTGGGTCGATCGTGTCGATGAAGGGTTGGCGGCGCCGGTGCCGTCGCGCTGGCGCCGCGTGCCTCGCGGCCATACCGCAAGGGCGCCGTCATTATGCGCCGCTGCACCGCAGGGACTCGCTGCCTTTCAGCTTTGTCATGTTGCCGTCAGGGTCGTGTTCGAGGGCCTGCGGGTACAATGCGGCCTGACCGTGCGGATGGCCGCCGCCGCAGTGCCTGCCGCGGACCTTCGACACGTCCTTGCCGTTTCTCCAACCCCTCCGACACCCGCCGATCCGCTCGTGAACCGTCTGCCGCAACGCCTCCTGCTGTCCGTCGCCCTGGCCATGGTGGCCCTGCCCTTGCCGGGACTCGCGGGCACGGCGAAGCCGACGTGCGGCACGGCGCAGGCGACCGCGGCCACGCCGCTGATGAGCCGGCACGCGGCGCTGAAGCTGCAGGCCGAAGCGCAGTTGCTGGGGCGCGAGCAGGCCGGCTGCACCGGGGCGGACAGCGAACGGGACACCGGCGACGATGCCGCCGAGGGGGAAGACCGCCACGCGTCGCATCCCGCCGCCGCCATGTGCCCGATCGCCGCCGTGCTGCCGGGGCGGGAACTGAGCCAGTATCGCCATATGCCGCCGCGCTCGCCGCTCGGCACGCTGGCGGGCGCGACGCCGGACTCGCTGTTGCTCCCCGCGCCGGCACGCTGCTGAGCGCTCCCGCCTTCGGCCGGCGCGCGCGTTCGGCGGCGTTGCAGCCGCCAGGGCACGCGGGGCACGCCGGGCTCAGAACGCGCTGACCACGTTCAGGAACCAGCCGCGGTGGCGGTACGACAGATCGGTCAGGTCGTCCGAGTAATCGGTGAAGTTGAAACCGACGCCGACCTTCGTGTTCTTGCCGACATGCCGATAGACCGCCGCCAGCACGCCGGCGCGCGCATCCTGCGCCTCGCGCGCCCACAGCCGGCGGAACTCCAGCACCGCGTCCCACTGATGCACCACGTGCCAGTCGGTGCGCAGCACCACCAGCTGGGCCGTGCTCGAGAACCACTCTCCCGCCGCCTTGGTCGGCTTCAGGCTGCCCCAGCGCAGGCCGTACTTCGCGCCCAGCGACAGCACCGGCATCACGTCCCAGATCGCATCGACCGACACCACCTGGCTCTTCTGCGAGTAATCGGCAACCACCGGATTGAACGAGCCGCTGCCCGGCGTGTACTGGCCCGGTGACGGCAGGTTGTAGAAGTAGGTGTATTTGAACAGCGCGTTCCAGCGGTTGTTGTCGACCGGCCGGTACGCGGCGCCGAGCACCGCCTCGGTGAAGTCGCCATCGAAGAACACACCCCGGCTCGACGAGCTGGCGGCCAGATTGAACTTGCCCAGCAGCCGCCACGCCGGCGTGGCCTGGTAGCCCACCGTGTTGCGGAACAGCCAGCTGTCCCGGTCACCCGAGACGTTGCTCTGCTCGCGGCGGAATTCCAGCATCGACGTCGCCTTCAGGCGGTCGTCCTTGTAGGCGACCGACGCGCCGGTGGTCCAGCGCTTGATGTCGCCGGCGAACAGGTCCGAGACGCGGCCGGCCTCGGCACGCAGGCCATAGGTCCACTTGTCGGTCGGCGCGTATTCGACGCCGAAGGCCTGCGTCAGGCTTTGCGGGCCGCTGCCGTAGGCGTAGCGCGCTTCGGTAAACAGCGCCACGGTGTCCGACATGCGGGTACGGCCGCCGCCCGTCAGCGATCCGAAGCGGCCGCGATAGCCGAGGTCGGGCTGCTCGGTCTCCATCGCGTACTGCAGATAGAGATTGCTGCGATCGTTGACGCGCCAGTCGCCCGACAGCTTGCCGCCGAAGCCGCCATCGCCTTGCGAGGCCTCGGCGCCGAGGCGCAGGCGGTCGCTGACCTGCCAGGTACCGCCGACCCCGGCGCGATCGTTGTCGCTGCGCGAGCCGGTGCGCTGGGCGGTCTGCTGCACATAGCCATAGGCGTCCCACGGCGGCGTGGCCGCGGGCGGCTTGCCAGGCTCGGTACCAGTGGCCGGCGGCACCGGTTCAGTCTCGGGCTTGTAGTCGACCCGCGCCACCACATCGGTGCGCCGGCCCTGCTGCGCCAGCCAGGCGCTCTGCACCAGCGGCGAGGCGGTACCGCGCTCGTCGCTGCGGGCGCCGATGCTGGCAGCCCACTGCTCGTTGAGCTGGTGCTTGACGCTGGCCTCGGCCGACGAGGTGTCCTGGCTGACGGCATCGCGCTTGTCGGCGCGGGCGATCACACGCGTGTCCTCTCCCACCGGCAGGTCGACGCGCGCGCCCTGCTGGCGCGTCGCCTCGCCGCCGAAGCCGATCTGACCGGGGCCGGAGAAGCCCTGCTCGCGGTTCTGCCAATAGGCGCTGACGCGGCCCCTGGCGTCGGGTACCAGGTCGCCGAGCTCGACCGCGCCCTCGACCCGCTGCGCATTGGCGGGATCGCCGGTGGACGCGTAGCCGGCGAAGGCGAAGCCGCCATCGAGCGACGCCTGCGTGCCCGCGCCCGTGCCGGTCGAGCGCGCGTTTTCGACCTTGATATAGGTGCCGGGCCGGTAGCGCAGCGTCGCGTCGACGCCGAACAGGCTCTGGCGCCCCTGCCCGCCGCCCTGGCGGTAGCCCGACACGCCGACCTGCAGATAGTCGTTGAACCAGTGCGATCCGCGCAGGCCATAGGCGAGCCCATCGACTTCGGTCATGCCGGGCACGTACTCGTAGGTCGCCACCAGGTAGACCGGATTGCCGGGCAGCGCACCGGTGCGCACGAGCATGCCCGAGCCGTCGGCCACCGCCGACAGCGGCGCGCGCAGCGTGACGCGGCCCTGCAGGTAGTTGATGTCATAGTCCCCGCCCGGCTGCAGCGGCGTGCGCTCGAGCACCAGGCCCGAGTCGCGGTCGCGCACTTCGATCCACAGCCGCTCCGAGCCCATCGTCACATCCTGCCGGCGCAGGTAGTACAGCGAGCCGCCGGTGCCGCGGAATTCCTCGCGCGACTGCAGCGTGCCGGGCTCGGCCGCGAACACGTTGACGCTCGACTGCCGCTCGCCGGCGGCGGTGCTGTCCTCCGAGCGCCACAGCAGGTTCGCGCCGTACAGTCCGCGCGAATACTGCGTCAGTTCGGTGCCGGTCCACGTGGTCTGGAAATTGCCCCACATCACGTGCGAATCGCCGCGCTCGAGCTTGACGAAGAACTTGCCCTGGGTCGGCGCGTCGTCGACGATGGTGGAGTCGTCGCCATAGACCGGATAGAACTGGTCCGGGTCGATCCGGCGCAGCAGATAGCGCGGATCCTTGCTGGCGAAGTTCGAGAACAGATCCGAGAACGGCTGCTCGCGCGTGTCGGCCGCCGCGGTCAGCAGGTATTCGCCCTTGATCTTGCCCTTCAGGTAGAAGGCGCCGCGGCCCTCGACCGAGGTGCGCTTGTCGTAGGTGTCCTTGCCGTCGACCGCGACCATGCTGGCCGGACCGGCCGTCGAATTGCGGCTCACGGTCAGGTCGCCCAGCGCGATATAGAACCAGTCGTTGTCGGCCACCACCAGGTTGCGCACGAAGGTGGTGCCGCCGCCGTTCGGATCGCTGACGGAGACGCGAACCTGCTGCGAGCCCGCGGCGACGATCTGGCGCGTGACGAAGGCGCCGTTGCGATCGACCGGCACGGCATCGCCCAGCGCATCGACGCGATAGCCCTTCGGAATCGCGGTGCCGTTGACGGTCACCGTGCCGCCCGCGACCGGGATGTTGCGCACGATGCGGCTGTTCTCGCCGTAGCCGGCCAGCCGTTCGCGCTCGGCGCTGTCGGCATCGGCGAAGCCGCGCACGCGGGCCAGCAGACGCAGCGGCTTGGCCGCGGTCTCGTCGAAGCGGCCGCGCTGGTCGTAGACCCGCAGCACGAAGCGCATCGACTCTGGCGCATCGACCGGCGGCTGCCACGCGATGTCGTCGGGGCGCGTGACCGGCACCACCGCATAGGGCGTCTCGTCGAGCGATTGGTCCGCGCGGAACACGCGGATTTCGCCGCGCGCGATCCAGGCCTTGTAGTTGGTCCAGCTGCGGAAATGCACGGTCTCGCCGCGCGCCACGTTCTCCGGCGACACCCAGGCGTTCAGCGCCGGCGTGACCTGCATCGGGTCGTAGCGGATCTGGATATCGGCGTTGGCCAGCGCCACGTCGACGCAGCGCTGCGCATCGGCCTCGCTGGTCGGCGCCGCGTCGATCGGCTTGCCATCGACGGTGACGCGGAACGGCGGCAGCGCGCCGTCGCCGCTCGCGGCGGGGCGGCAGCTGGCATCGTCGGCCCTGGCCGGCGCTGCCGCACGCGTCACG
>NZ_AMPR02000205.1:2500-5484 GCF_000307735.3 Cupriavidus sp. HPC(L)
TCCCACACTGAATCCATAGGTGTGGGAAGCGAACGCGGCGAACTGAAACATCTAAGTAGCTGCAGGAACAGAAATCAACCGAGATTCCCAAAGTAGTGGCGAACGAAATGGGATGAGCCTTGTACCTTTTAGCAGTGTGGTTAGCAAAACGGGATGGAAAGCCCGGCCATAGCAGGTGATAGCCCTGTATGCGAAAACCGCGTTGTGGAACTAGGGGTACGACAAGTAGGGCGGGACACGTGAAATCCTGTCTGAAGATGGGGGGACCATCCTCCAAGGCTAAATACTCGTGATCGACCGATAGTGAACCAGTACCGTGAGGGAAAGGCGAAAAGAACCCCGGGAGGGGAGTGAAATAGATCCTGAAACCGCATGCATACAAACAGTCGGAGCCTGGCAACGGGTGACGGCGTACCTTTTGTATAATGGGTCAGCGACTTACATTCAGTGGCAAGCTTAACCGGTTAGGGAAGGCGTAGCGAAAGCGAGTCCGAACAGGGCGATTGAGTCGCTGGGTGTAGACCCGAAACCAGACGATCTATCCATGGCCAGGTTGAAGGTGCGGTAACACGTACTGGAGGACCGAACCCACTAACGTTGAAAAGTTAGGGGATGAGCTGTGGATAGGGGTGAAAGGCTAAACAAGTCTGGAAATAGCTGGTTCTCTCCGAAAACTATTTAGGTAGTGCCTCGTGTCTCACCTTCGGGGGTAGAGCACTGTCATGGTTGGGGGGTCTATTGCTGATTACCCCGCCATAGCAAACTCCGAATACCGAAGAGTGCAATCACGGGAGACAGACATCGGGTGCTAACGTCCGGTGTCAAGAGGGAAACAACCCAGACCGCCAGCTAAGGTCCCCAAGATTGGCTAAGTGGGAAACGAAGTGGGAAGGCTAAAACAGTCAGGAGGTTGGCTTAGAAGCAGCCACCCTTTAAAGAAAGCGTAATAGCTCACTGATCGAGTCGTCCTGCGCGGAAGATGTAACGGGGCTAAGCCAGTCACCGAAGCTGCGGACGCGCCTTGTGCGCGTGGTAGGAGAGCGTTCCGTAAGCCTGTGAAGGTGTCTTGTAAAGGATGCTGGAGGTATCGGAAGTGCGAATGCTGACATGAGTAGCGATAAAGGGGGTGAAAGGCCCCCTCGCCGTAAGCCCAAGGTTTCCTACGCAACGTTCATCGGCGTAGGGTGAGTCGGCCCCTAAGGCGAGGCAGAGATGCGTAGCTGATGGGAAGCAGGTTAATATTCCTGCACCGTCGTATGATGCGATGGGGGGACGGATCGCGGAAGGTTGTCCGGGTGTTGGAAGTCCCGGTCCCTGCATTGGAGAAGGCGCTTTGGCAAATCCGGGCGCAGGATTCAAGGATGTGGGGCGAGCGGCCTAGTGCTGCGAAGCAATCGGAAGGGGTCCCAAGAAAAGCCTCTAAGCTTCAGTCATACGAGACCGTACCGCAAACCGACACAGGTGGGCGAGATGAGTATTCTAAGGCGCTTGAGAGAACTCGGGAGAAGGAACTCGGCAAATTGGTACCGTAACTTCGGGATAAGGTACGCCCTGGTAGCTTGACTGGCCTGCGCCAGAAGGGTGAAGGGGTTGCAATAAAATGGTGGCTGCGACTGTTTAATAAAAACACAGCACTCTGCAAACACGAAAGTGGACGTATAGGGTGTGACGCCTGCCCGGTGCCGGAAGATTAAATGATGGGGTGCAAGCTCTTGATTGAAGTCCCGGTAAACGGCGGCCGTAACTATAACGGTCCTAAGGTAGCGAAATTCCTTGTCGGGTAAGTTCCGACCTGCACGAATGGCGTAACGATGGCCACACTGTCTCCTCCCGAGACTCAGCGAAGTTGAAGTGTTTGTGATGATGCAATCTCCCCGCGGCTAGACGGAAAGACCCCATGAACCTTTACTGCAGCTTTGCATTGGACTTTGAACCGATCTGTGTAGGATAGGTGGGAGGCTTTGAAGCGAGGACGCCAGTTCTCGTGGAGCCGTCCTTGAAATACCACCCTGGTTTGTTTGAGGTTCTAACCTAGGCCCGTGAATCCGGGTCGGGGACAGTGCATGGTAGGCAGTTTGACTGGGGCGGTCTCCTCCCAAAGTGTAACGGAGGAGTTCGAAGGTACGCTTGGTACGGTCGGACATCGTACCTAAAGTGCAATGGCAAAAGCGTGCTTAACTGCGAGACCGACAAGTCGAGCAGGTGCGAAAGCAGGACATAGTGATCCGGTGGTTCTGAATGGAAGGGCCATCGCTCAACGGATAAAAGGTACTCTGGGGATAACAGGCTGATACCGCCCAAGAGTTCATATCGACGGCGGTGTTTGGCACCTCGATGTCGGCTCATCTCATCCTGGGGCTGTAGCCGGTCCCAAGGGTATGGCTGTTCGCCATTTAAAGAGGTACGTGAGCTGGGTTTAAAACGTCGTGAGACAGTTTGGTCCCTATCTGCCGTGGGCGTTGGAATCTTGACGGGGGCTGCTCCTAGTACGAGAGGACCGGAGTGGACGTACCGCTGGTGTACCTGTTGTCTCGCCAGAGGCATCGCAGGGTAGCTATGTACGGAAGAGATAACCGCTGAAAGCATCTAAGCGGGAAACTCGCCTGAAGATGAGGATTCCCTGGAGCCTCGAGCTCCTTGAAGGGTCGTTCAAGACCAGGACGTTGATAGGCTGGGTGTGGAAGCGCAGTAATGCGTTAAGCTAACCAGTACTAATTGCCCGTAAGGCTTGATCCTATAACCAGTGCGTTTAGCGCGTTCGATACGCGCCGCTGGTATCCGCATACGTGCCATACAGCACAACCCACACGCTACATCCCAATACGCCAGATTGGCCCCAAGCCAGTCCGGCAACCCTTTATGCCTGGTGACCATAGCAAGTCGGAACCACCCCTTCCCATCCCGAACAGGACCGTGAAACGACTTCGCGCCGATGATAGTGCGGACTACCCGTGTGAAAGTAGGTCATCGCCAGGCTCTCCATT
>NZ_AMPR02000204.1:0-5511 GCF_000307735.3 Cupriavidus sp. HPC(L)
AGGCTCCGCGCGGCGGCGCCGCGTCGGGCTCAAGGCCGGTCTCGCGCTGCGCCAGCCGCTCGGCCAGCACGGCGACCGGTACCTGCTGGCCCTCGGCATCGAGAAAGCCGCGCTTGATCAGGATCCGCTGCAGCGCGTAGCCGAGCGCGGCCACCTCGGAGTCGTGGAAGCGCGGCACCTCGGTGCCGTCCTGCCGCGCCAGCGTGCCGTAGCGCACCGTGCCCTTGTCCCAGACCACGTTGCGCATGTCGGCCAGCGCCTTGGCGATCGAGCCGCCCGAGCGCGCCACCATCGACAGCAGCCGCATCGTCGAGGTAATCCATTGCTGGCCTTCGCTGCGCTGGCCGGCCGGCATGAAGAACTCGACCGGCCGCTCGATCGTCACTGGCCGACCGTCGACCACGCCGTCGACGCGCATGAAATTGACGGTCAGGTAGACCGTCTTGTGGCCCTCGTAGGTCAGGTACTCGACCTTGGAAGTCACGCCCTCGAGATCGCCCACGGGCCGGCTCTCGAAGGGCCGGCGCAGCGGATCGTCGCCATTGGCGGCCGATGTCGAGGCCGCCGCGCCGGCCGCGCCCGCGCCCTGCCCCGCCTGCTCGACCGACAGCACCGCGCCCAGCACGCGATTGGGCCGGTAGGTCGCCAGGCCCTTCAGCCCTGCTTTCCACGCCTCCAGATACAGGTTGCGGAAGGCCTCGTACGGATAATCCTCGGGCACGTTGACGGTCTTGCTGATGCTGGTGTCGATATAGGGCTGCACCGCCTCCAGCATCTTCATATGGTCCAGCGCGGACATCTGCAGCGCGGTGACGAAGCGCTCGGGCAGCTGCTCGACGTCGCCGCCCAGATGACGGTACAGCCGCCACGCATGGTCCGCGACCTCGTAGACCTTGTAGCTGTCGTCGCCCATCCGCTTGCGCCGCTGGTACGTCCACGAGAACGCCGGCTCGATGCCGTTCGAAGCGTTGTCGGCGAAGGCCAGCGTGATAGTGCCGGTCGGCGCGATCGACAGCAGGTGCGAATTGCGGATGCCATGCGCGCGGATCGCGGCCCGCACCGGCTCGGGCAGCCGGCTGGCGAAGCCGCTGCGCAGATAGGCGTCGGCGTCGAACAACGGGAACGCGCCCTTCTCGCGCGCCAGCTCCGTCGAGGCCAGATAGGCGGCATCGCGCAGCGTCTGCGCGATGCGTGCAGCCAACGCGCGGCCGGCCTCGCTGTCGTAGCGCACGCCGAGCATCACCAGCGCGCTGCCCAGGCCCAGGAAACCGAGGCCGACGCGGCGCTTGGCCATCGCCTCGGCACGCTGTTCGGGCAGCGGCCAGTAGGTGACGTCGAGCACGTTGTCCAGCATCCGCACCGCGACCGCGACCAGTGCGCGAAAGCCGTCGAAATCGAAGGATGCCGCATCGCCGAACGGGCCGCGCACGAAGCGCGTCAGATCGATCGAGCCCAGGTCGCAGCAGCCGTAGGCCGGCAGCGGCTGCTCGGCGCACGGGTTGGTGGCCTCGATCCGCTCGCAGTAATGCAGGTTGTTGTCGTCGTTGATGTGCGACAGGAACAGGATGCCCGGTTCGGCGTGATCGTAGGTCGCCTGCATGACCTGGTCCCACAGCTGCCGCGCCGGCACGCGCCGGTACACCCACATGCCGTCGTCGCGGCGCCACGCGCCGGCGGCAATCGTCTCGGGCGACGGCTCGGCAACGTGGACCAGCTCGATCTCGCCATCGGCCTCGACCGCCTGCATGAAGGCGTCGTCGACGCCGATCGACAGATTGAAGTTGGTCAGTTCGCCGCGATCCTTGGCGTGAATGAAGGCCTCGATATCGGGATGGTCGGCGCGCAGCACGCCCATCTGCGCGCCGCGCCGTGCGCCGGCCGATTCGACGGTCGCGCACGAGGCGTCGAACACCTTCATGAACGAGACCGGACCCGAAGCGCGCGAATGCGTGCCGCGCACCAGCGCGCCGGACGGGCGGATGGCCGAGAAATCGTAGCCGACGCCGCCGCCGCGGCGCATGGTTTCCGCAGCCTGCGCCACCGCGGCATAGATGCCCGGCTTGCCGTCGACCGTCTCGGACACCGCGTCGCCGACCGGCTGCACGAAGCAGTTGATCAGCGTGGCCTCGATGCGCGTGCCCGCGGCGGAGTGGATGCGGCCCGCCGGCACGAAGCCGCCTTCGAGCGCCGCCAGGAAGCGCTGCGCCCAGCGTTCGCGCTGCGCCTCGGGCTCGGCCTCGGCCAGTGCGCGCGCCACGCGGGCGCGCACATCGGCCGCGGTCCGTTCTTCACCCTTGGCGTACTTCTCGCGCAGCACCTCGACCGAGATTTCCTGCGGCGGCAGCACGGCCTGCATCATCTGTTCGTTGGCATTCATCGCTCGGATCACCGGGTTTTGGCGCGGGACTCGCGCTCTGGGTTACAATGCCGGTCGGACGGGCCTCCTCGCATGGCGGCGCGGTCAACCTGGTCAGGTCGGGAACGAAGCAGCCACAGCCGTTTTCCGCCAGTGCCGAGGGTCAGGCTCGTCCCCCTTCTCTTTCCCCTCCCCGCTTTTCCCCTGATTTCCCCTGCTTGCTGTTCGCTTCCCGCGTGCCACATCGGCCGAAGGATCGTATTCGTCTTGGTGCCGGGCTGCCCCCGTTGGCACTTGGCCAGCGCCCCTGCCCTTTCCCCCAGCCCCTCTCCCGCGCGGCGGGGAGCGCGATATCGGTATTGGTTGCGCTGAGGAGCTGGTCGCCGGCTCCCTCTCCCGCTTGCGGGAGAGGGGTCGGGCGAGAGGGCAACGACGCCCCGCCACCCCGCATCGTTCGCATCTTATTCCCGTTCGCCCCGCTGCGCCGAGCGCTCAGAACAGCGACGCCTGCCGCGGCTGCACGGGCGCCGACAGTTGCGCCAGCGCGATCCAGTCGCCGTCGGCCGTGGCGATGCCCGACTCGATGCGCCGGCCGGGGAACATCGGCCGCAGCGCGGCCTCGTAGCGCCGCAGCTGCGCCGCGTAGGCGGCGTGTTCCTGCGGCAGCAGCCGCAGCTTGTAGTCGACCACCACCACGCGATCGGCGTATTCGACCAGCCGGTCGATCCGCAGCAATCGCCCCTGCGCGTCATACAGCTCGACCTCGTTGCGCGCGCTCAGCGCGCCCTCGGGCAGCAGCAACGCGCGCAGCGCCGGCGCGTTCAGCATCGCGCTGACGGCGCGTACCGCGGCCTCGGCCTGCTGGCGCCACTCGGTGCGCGCCTGCGGACTGCCGGCGCCGGCCAGCGGAAACCAGCGCATCACCGCATCGGCGTCCGGCACGCCGTCGTAGGCGCCGGGATAACGCGTGATCCGTTCGAGCAGCGCATGCACCAGCTCGCCGTGGCGAGCGGCGGCGGCATCGAAGACGATCTCGTCGTGGCCTTCCTCGCCCGCCTCGCCCTGGTCGTGCGCATCGAGCGGCGCCACGGGCAGCGCATCGCGATAGCGGGCACGAAAGTCGGCAAAGCGGATCGGTCCTGCCGCCGCGCCAGAGGCGGCACCGCGCACGCGGGCATCCTCGCCCGGCAGCGCCGGCACCGGCTCGCCGACATCCGCGGCCTGCAGGCGCACATACCAGCTGCCGGCGATCTCGCTGCCCGGCTCGCTGCCGCCCTCGTCGCCCTTGCCGCCCTTGCCGTTGCGCTGGATGCCGCTGACGATCAGGCCCTGCCTGGCACGGGTCATCGCGACATAGAGCAGATTCCAGTTCTCGCGTTCGGCCAGCGCGGCCTGCTCGTCGAAGCGCGCCGCGCGCGCGAGCCCACGCTCCGAGCGCTTGCCGTACGCGGAGAAATGCACCGGCGCCGGCGCCGACGGCGGCCAGTCGATCAGGATGCCCGCGCGGTCGGCGGCCGGCTCGCTGTGGTTGGCATCGAGCAGCACCACGAACGGCGCCTCGAGCCCCTTGGCAGCGTGCACGGTCAGGATGCGCACCGCGTCCAGCGTGCCGTTGCTGTCGTCCGCGCCCTCGGGCTCGTCGGCCTCGGCTTCCGCCGCATCGCCCATGCCGCCTTCGTCGGGACTCTCGTCCTCGTCGCCGCGGCGGATCGCCTGCAGTTCGTCGATGAACTTGGGCAGGCTCGGATAGCGGCCGCCATCGAGATCGAGCGACAGCTTCAGGAACGCGTCGAGGTTGGCCAGCACCTGCTCGCGGATTTCCGCGGGCGCCGCCTGCGCATAACGGCGGCGCACCTCGCCCGTGTGATAGATGTGGTCGATCAGGTCGTGCACCGGCCGATGCGGGGCGATCTCGAGCCAGCCGCGCAGCCGCGCCAATCCTTCGCGCAGGGCCGGCGACGCCTGCTGCGGAAGCTCGCCGGCGGACAGCGCCGGCCACCAGCGGCGCTTGCCGGCCAGCTGCGCGATCGCGATCAGATCGTCGTCGCCCGCGCCCACCAGCGGACTCTTCAGCACGTGCGCCAGATCGAGGTCCGACTCGGGCGTCATCAGGAAGGCCAGCAACGCCGACAGGTCCAGCGCTTCCAGCGTGGCCAGCAGGCCGCCGCGCCGCGGGCTCAGGCACGGAATGCCGGCCTCGCGGAACGCGCGTTCGTAGTCGGCCAGATAGGTCTTGCGCCGGACCAGCAGCGTGATATCGCGCCAGCAGGCCGGACGCTGGTTCTCGCCTTCTTCGACCGGCACCGTGTCGCGCAGCTGCCGCAGCCACGCGGCGACGCGACGGCCTTCCTCGAAGCGCGGCGAGTCGCCCAGCGGCGTGCGCGGCTGGGTCAGCGTGTCGCGGGAATCGGGGGCGATGGTGGAGACTTCGTTGCCGCTGCCGTTGCCATTGCCGCTGCCGTTGCCATTGCCGCTGCCGTTGCCATCGTCGCCGTTGGTGTCGCGCTCGCCGTTGTCACCATTGCCGCCATTGCTGCCATTGCCGTTCGCCGGCACCAGCGGCAGCAGCCACACCGGCCCGCCCTGCTGCGTCAGCGCGGTGGTCTGCGTTTCGTACAGCGGATAGCGACCTTCGGCGCGCGCCTGGTCGAACACCGCATTGACCCAACGCAGCACGTCGCCGCTGTTGCGGCGGGTGCGGTTGGTACGCAGCACCGTGGCACCGAACTCGTGCTGCAGCATCTGCCGCGCGACCTCGAACAGCCGCGCGTCGGCACGGCGGAAACGATAGATCGACTGCTTCGGATCGCCGACCAGGAACACCGTCGGCCGCTCCGCCAGATCCTGATAACCGGCCAGCCACCCCTGCAGGATGCGCCATTGCAGCGGGTTGGTGTCCTGGAATTCGTCGAGCAGCAGATGCCGGTAGCGCGCGTCGAGCCGCACCTGCAGATAGGTCGCGGTCTGCTCGTCGCGCATCAGCCGCGCGGCCAGCCATTCGAGATCGGCGAAATCCATCGCGCGCTGCTGGCCCTTGTGCTGCTGATAGCGCGTCAGCAGCGCATCGCCGAGCAGATAGAGATCGCGATTGAGCGCGAGCACCGCGGCCTCGCAGCGGCGCGCGGCGACCTGCCGCAAGACGTCGCAAAGCGCCG
>NZ_AMPR02000203.1:0-5519 GCF_000307735.3 Cupriavidus sp. HPC(L)
GGCACGGGCGGCGGCAACGAACGCGTCCTGCGGACAGGTCGACAGCAGGCGGTGCAGATACAGCGGGCCGCCAGCCTTCGGGCCGGTGCCCGACAGGCCCTCGCCGCCGAACGGCTGCACGCCGACCACCGCGCCGACGATGTTGCGGTTGACGTAGAGATTGCCGACATGGGCGCGCGCGACGATGTGCTCGATGGTTTCGTCGATGCGGGTGTGCACGCCCATCGTCAGGCCGTACCCGGTGGCGTTGATCTGGTCGAGCAGCGCGTCCAGGCGCGCGCGCTGGTAGCGCACCACGTGCAGCACCGGACCGAACACCTCGCGCTGCAGCTCGCCGATGTGGTTCAGCTCGATCAGCGTCGGCGGCACGAAGGTGCCATGGCGGCATGCGGCCGACTGCGCGGCGTTGGCATCGGCCTGATGGACGCGGCGGCCCTTGGCCCGCATCGCCTCGATATGCTTGACGATGCCGGCGCGCGCCTCCTCGTCGATCACCGGGCCAACATCGGTCGACAGACGATCCGGATTGGCCATCGTCAGTTCGGCCATCGCGCCCTTGAGCATCTCCAGCACGCGGTCAGCCACATCTTCCTGCAGGCACAGCACGCGCAGCGCCGAGCAGCGCTGGCCCGCCGAATCGAACGCCGAGGTCACGACATCGGCGACCACTTGCTCGGCCAGCGCCGACGAGTCGACGATCATCGCGTTCTGGCCGCCGGTCTCGGCGATCAGCGGCACCGGACGGCCGGCGGCATCGAGGCGGCCGGCGAGGTTACGCTGCAGCAGCCGCGCGACCTCGGTCGAGCCGGTGAACATCACGCCCTTGACGCGCGCATCGCCGACCAGCGCCGCGCCGACGGTCTCGCCACTGCCCGGCAGCAGCTGCACCGCGCCGGCCGGCACGCCGGCCTCGCGCAGCAGGCGCACCGCCTGCGCCGCGATCAGCGGGGTCTGTTCGGCCGGCTTGGCCAGCACCGTGTTGCCCGCGGCCAGTGCCGCGGCCACCTGGCCGGTGAAGATCGCCAGCGGGAAGTTCCACGGGCTGATGCAGACGACTGGACCGAGCGGGCGGTGCGTGTCGTTGGAAAAATGCTCGCGCACCTGCACCGCGTAGTAGCGCAGGAAGTCGACCGCTTCGCGCACTTCGGCGATCGCGTTCGAGAACGTCTTGCCGGCCTCGCGCATGATCACGCCCATCAGCGCCTGCATCTGCGCTTCCATCAGGTCGGCGGCACGCTCCAGTGCGGCGGCGCGGACCTCGGGCGGCGTCGCCTGCCAGATCGGGGCGGCGTTGACCGCGGCCTGCAGCGCGGCCTCGACGTCGGCCGCACTGGCCTCGGTGACCTGGCCGACGACATCGCGATGGTCCGAAGGATTGAGCACCGGCGCGGTGTCACCGCCTCCCACGGCGTCAACCCCCAGCATCGGCTCGGCACTCAGGCGCTCGGTGGCGCCATGCAGCAGCGCCGATGACAGCGAGGCCAGCCGATGTTCGTTCGACAGGTCGAGGCCCGCCGAATTGGCGCGCGCCTTGCCGTACAGGGTGCGCGGCATCGGAATGCGCGGGTGCGGCAGGCCCAGCGTGCCTTCTTCCTTGTGCATCCGTTCTACCTGCGCGACCGGGTCGGCCACCAGCTCGTCCAGCGAAATCGTGTCGTCGGCAATGCGGTTGACGAAGGACGTATTGGCGCCGTTCTCCAGCAGGCGCCGCACCAGATAGGCCAGCAGCGTCTCGTGCGTGCCGACCGGCGCATAGATCCGGCACGGCCGGTTCAGCTTACCCTCGGCGACCGGGCCGACCACCTGGTCGTACAGCGGCTCGCCCATGCCGTGCAGGCACTGGAACTCGTACTGGCCCGGGTAATAGCTATGGCCGGCGATCTGGTAGATCGCCGCCAGCGTGTGCGCGTTGTGGGTGGCGAACTGCGGATAGATCGCGTCGGGCACCGACAGCAGCTTGCGCGCGCAGGCCAGGTACGACACATCGGTGTAGACCTTGCGCGTGTAGACCGGATAGCCCTCCAGGCCGTCGACCTGGGCGCGCTTGATCTCGCTGTCCCAGTAGGCGCCCTTGACCAGCCGGATCATCAGGCGGTGGCGGCTGCGGCGGGCCAGGTCGATCAGATAGTCGATCACGAAGGGGCAACGCTTCTGGTAGCCCTGCACGACGAAGCCGATGCCATTCCAGCCGGCCAGTTCCGGCTCGAAACAGAGCCGCTCCAGCAGGTCCAGCGAGATCTCCAGCCGGTCGGCTTCCTCGGCGTCGATATTGATGCCGATGTCGTACTGGCGAGCCAGCAGCGTCAGCGACTTGAGCCGGCCGTACAGCTCGCCGAGCACGCGCTCGTGCTGGGCGCGGCTGTAGCGCGGATGCAGCGCCGACAGCTTGATCGAGATGCCCGGGCCCTCGTAGATGCCGCGGCCGCGCGAGGCCTGGCCGATCGCGTGGATCGCCTGCTCGTAGGAGGCCAGGTAGCGCTGCGCGTCGGCCTCGGTCATCGCGGCCTCGCCCAGCATGTCGTACGAATAGCGGAAGCCCTGGGCCTCGTACTTGCGCGCATTGGCCAGCGCCTCGGAGATGGTCTCGCCGGTGACGAACTGCTCGCCCATCAGCCGCATCGCCATGTCGACGCCCTTGCGGATCAGCGGCTCGCCGCCCTTGCCGATGATGCGGGTCAGCGCGCGGGTCAGGCCCGCCTCGTTGTGGGTCGACACCAGCTTGCCGGTGACCAGCAGGCCCCAGGTCGCGGCGTTGACGAACAGCGACGGGCTCTGCCCCAGGTGCGACTGCCAGTTGGCGCCGCTGATCTTGTCGCGGATCAGCGCGTCACGGGTGGCCTTGTCCGGAATGCGCAGCAGCGCCTCGGCCAGGCACATCAGCGCCACACCCTCCTGCGAGGACAGCGAGAACTCCTGGATCAGCCCTTGCACCAGCCCCTCGCGGCCGCTGCCGACCTTCTGCTGGCGCAGATTCAGCGCCAGCTTCTTCGCCATCGCCAGCGCGGCGTCGGCCTGCTGCTGCGGCAGCCGGGCCTGCTCGAGCAGCACCGGTACGCAGTCGGTCTCGGGTCGGCGGTAGGCGGACGTGATGGCCGCGCGCAGCACCGACTGGGGCTGGATGCTCTGGGCGAATTCGAGAAAGGGCTGGGGCGCGCCCTCGCCGGCGACCGCGTCGAGCGTGTCGGCACCATCGGCCTCGGGCTGGCCGCTGCCGTTGACATCGTGCGGCGCCTGTCCGCGCTCGATCTGCTCCAGGTAAGAGAAGATCGCCTGCTTGATCAGCCAGTGCGGCGTGCGGTCGATCGACTGGGCAACGCGCTTCAGGCGGTCGCGGGAGGCGTCGTCGAGCTTGACGCCGAGGGTGGTGGTGGCCATGCGAGGAGATCTCCGAGGAGCGCGCTTGCCGCTCTGGATGGCCAAGCCAAGCCAATGCGGGCCGGGATGGTCGGTGCGGAAGTCGCGCGATGTGACGTAAACTGGCGCGATCATACTCTCGAAGAAAGCCGGGGTGCAACTTGGTATAACCCACTAGTGCAACCCCGTCCGATCCGCTGACGTCAGGCGGTTGCACCACAACTACGGCCGACCCCGATGTTCGGGCTTTCGGGCGCTCCGGCTCAGATCCGCAGCGGGTCGATCTCCAGCTGCCAGCGCACCCCTTTGACGGTGGCCCCGACCTCGCCGAAAGTTTGCGTCCACTCTCCGACAAAGCGTTGCAGCGCCATGCGCGAGCCGCTCTCGATCAGCATCTGGGCGCGCTCCCGGTTGGCGATGCGGACCATCGACATCGGCACCGGATCGTGCAGTTGCACCTCGGCGGCCAGCGCCGTGCCGTCGGCGCGCTCGCGCGCGGCATGCAGGAAGTCCAGCGCTCGTTGCAGTTGCCCGTGCTCGGCCGTCACCAGCACCTGGTGGACGAAGGGCGGCAGCCCGGCCTGGCGCCGTTCCCGCAGCTGCGTGGCGGCGAAGCCGTCGTAGTCGTGCCGTACCAAAGCCTGCAGCGCGGGCGCGTCCGGATACCGCGTCTGGATCAGCACCTCGCCCGCCAGGCCGGCGCGTCCGGCGCGGCCCGACACCTGCATCAGCGAGGCGAACAGGTGCTCGGCCGCGCGGAAGTCGTGGCTGAACATCGCCGCGTCCGGATGGACGATGCCGACCAGCGTCACGCGCTGGAAGTCGTGGCCCTTGGCGATCATCTGGGTACCGACCAGGATGTCGACCTGGCCGGCGTGAACCTCGTCGAACATCGCCTGCGCGCTGCCCTTGCGGCGCGTCGAATCGGCGTCGATGCGGGCGATCCGGGCCTGCGGGAAGCGCGCGGCCAGCGCCTCCTCGATCCGCTGGGTGCCGCGGCCCAGCGGCGCGATGTCGACGTTGCCGCAGTCTGGGCAATGGTGCGGGATGCGGGCCTCGAGCCCGCAGTGATGGCAGCGCAGGCAGCGCTCGGGACGATGCAGCACCAGGTACGCGGAGCAGCGCGGACAGCCGGACAGCCAGCCGCAGCTGTCGCAGGCGATCACCGGCGCATAGCCGCGCCGGTTCAGGAACAGCAGGCTCTGCTCACCGCGGGCCAGGCGCGCCTCGATCGCCTGCAGCAGCGGCGCCGACAGGCCCTCGTACAGCGGCCGCTGGCGCTGCCGCTCATGGTTCAGGTCGATCAGCCGCACCGTGGGCAGCACCGCGTCCGCCTGCGCGCGTTCGCGCAGTACCAGCTTGCGGTAGGCGCCCTGCTCGGCGCGCCACCACGATTCCATCGACGGCGTGGCAGAGCCCAGCACCACCGGGATGGCGAGCTGCTTGGCGCGCCAGACCGCCAGATCGCGGGCCGAGTAGCGCAGGCCCTCCTGCTGCTTGTACGAGGTGTCGTGCTCCTCGTCGACGACGATCAGCGCCAGCGTCGGCAGCGACGCCATCACCGCCATCCGCGTGCCGAGCACGATGCGCGCCTCGCCGCGATGCGCCGCGAGCCAGTGCAACGTGCGTTCCTGGTCCGCCATGCCGCTGTGCAGCACCGCCAGCGGTGCCGCCGGGAAGCGCGCGGCGATGCGCGCCTGCAGCTGCGGCGTCAGATTGATTTCCGGCACCAGCATCAGCACCTGCGCGGCGGGGTCACGGGCCAGCGCGGTGGCGATCGCGTGCAGGTAGACCTCGGTCTTGCCGCTGCCGGTCACGCCGTGCAGCAGGAACGGCGCGAAGCCGGTGGCGGCGGCAATCGCGTCGACGGCCTGGCGCTGTTCCGGATGCAGCGCCGGGGCCGGCAAGACCGGCGGCGCGGTGGCGGGCGGTGGCGGTTCGGTCGCTGCCGCCGTGTCGGCCTGATCAGCCGGAGCGCCCGGATCGCCCTGCCAGGTTGATTCCTGCGCGTCGACGGCCGTCAGCAACGGGCGGTCGATGGTCTCGCAGTCGATCCAGCCCGCCTCCGCCCATTGCGCCAGCCGCGCCGTCGCGGCCGTGCAAAGTGTCCGCGCGGCCTCCCGCGTCAGCCACTGTCCTTGCGAGGCGGCGTCAATCAGCGCCTT
>NZ_AMPR02000202.1:0-5596 GCF_000307735.3 Cupriavidus sp. HPC(L)
GAAGCGGCGCTGCGCGAGGTCGCCCATGTCTGCGCCGCGCACGGCGCCGACACGTTGACCGTGCCGACCGACGTCGGCGACGCGGAAGCGGTCGCGGCGCTGGCCCGGCTCGCGGCCGACACTGGCGACGGCCGCATCGACGTCTGGATCAACAACGCCGGCGTCGGCGCGGTCGGCCTGCTGGAGCAGACGCCGGTCCATGCGCACGAGCGCGTGCTGCGAACCAACCTGATCGCCTACCTGTACGGCGCGCACGCGGTGCTGCCCTACTTCAAGCGCGAGGGCCACGGCACGCTGATCAATGTGCTGTCGATGAACGCCTGGTCGCCGTCGGCCTATGGCGTGTCCTACACCGCGAGCAAATACGGGCTGCGCGGTTTCAGCGAGGCGCTGCGCGCCGAACTGCTGCCCTTCCCCGGCATCCACGTCTGCGACATCTTCCCCGCGGTGGCCGATACGCCCGCCTTTCGGCATTGCGCCAACTACACCGGCAAGGCGATCCGGCCGCCGCGGCCGCTGGTCGATCCCCGCACGATCGCGCGCGCCATCGTGCGCGCGGCGGCGCAGCCGCGCCGCCAGGCGACCACCATCGGCAGCGTGGCGTGGCTGTCCCGCCTCGGCAATCTGGTCGCGCCGGGCCTGACGCGCCGCTTTTCCCAGCAGCTGGCCCAGCGCTATCTGGACCGCGCCGACCACGCGTCACGCACCGACGGCAATCTGTTCGATCCGACCGAGGGCTATCTGGCCGTGGACGGTGGCTGGCGCAATCGCACGGACGCATCTCGCGCGGCGCAGGCCGGCGTGATCGGCGCCGGCCTGCTGGCGTTCGGAATTTGGGCGCTGTGGCGGCGGCAGGCCGGCTAGGAACCGCCAAGGTCGACCCGCGTGCCGGCGGCGTCATGCTGCGCTGCCGCACGATCGCGCGTTTTGCTTCACAATAACGCCGAAGCCGGCCGCCCGTAACTCGACGAGCGTGTCAGCGGGCCGCAGAGCCCGCGCTCCGGCCAATCACAAGATCCAAACAACACGCGTCCGCGCGATCTCTTGCAGTCATCTCCTCATGTCCGCCCCTGACGGTAGCCCATACGATCCGATCGACTCCATTTCACACGCCCCCGCCTCTTCCGCAGCCTCCGTGGCTCCGTCTGACGCCCCCGGCAAGGCTGCACGCCGCGCCGCGCGGCTCGCGCTGCTGGCGCTGGGGGTCGGCGGCTTCGCCATCGGCACCGGCGAATTCGTCATCATGGGCCTGTTGCCCGACGCCGCCAGCGACCTCGGCATCACGATCCCGGCCGCCGGCCATCTGATCAGCGCCTATGCATTGGGCGTGGTGATCGGCGCCCCGTTGCTGGCGGTGCTCGGCGCGCGGCTGGCGCGCCGCACGCTGCTGCTGGCGCTGATGGCGGTCTTCGCCGTCGGCAATTTCGCCAGCGCGCTGGCGCCCGGCTACGGCCCGATGATCGTCGCGCGGCTGCTGACGGGCTTTCCGCATGGCACCTACTTCGGCGTGGCGGCGCTGGTCGCCGCCAGCCTGGTTGGGCGCGAGCGGCGCGCGCAGGCGGTCGGCATGGTAATGCTGGGGCTGACCGTCGCCACGCTGGTCGGGGTGCCGATCGCCGCGGCGATCGGCCAGTGGTTGGGGTGGCGCTCGGCGTTCGCGCTGGTCGGCCTGATCGGCGCGCTGACGGTGCTGCTGGTCTGGCGCTGGGTGCCGTTCGTGCCGGCCGACCGGCACGCCAGCCCGCTGCGCGAACTGTCGGCGCTGGGGCGCAAGCAGGTCTGGCTGACCCTCGGTATCGGCGCGATCGGCTTCGGCGGCATGTTCGCGGTGTTCAGCTATATCAAGCCGACGATGATCGAGCTGGCGCATATGCCCGCCAGCGGCATCCCCTTCGTGCTCGCGCTGTTCGGCGTCGGCATGGTGATCGGCAACCTGGCGGGCTCCAAGCTGGCCGACAAGGCGCTGATGCCGACCATCGGCGGCGTGCTGGTCTGGTCGGCGGCGGTGCTCGGCGCCTTCGTGTTGACCGCGCCGCATGCCTGGCTCGCGTCGGCCAATGTGCTGCTGATCGGCACCGTGGTTGCGCTCGGACCGGCGCTGCAGATCCGGCTGATGGACGTCGCCGGCGATGCACAGACGCTGGCCGCGGCGCTCAATCACTCGGCCTTCAACATGGCCAACGCGCTCGGCGCCTGGCTGGGCGGCGTCACGATCGCGGCGGGCCTGGGCTGGCAATCGACCGGCTGGGTCGGCCTGCTGCTGGCGGCCGGCGGCCTGCTGGTCTATCTGCTGTCGCTGTCCGACGCCTCGCGCCGCCGGGCGCCGGCCGCTGCCTGACGATGCGGTAGCCGCGCCTTGCCGCCGCGGCGTCATCGGGCTGCGCTACCATGGCGCTCCCTGCACTCGAGCCGACGCTCGTACCGGTCCAGCACCATGGAGCCAGAACCGATGCCGGCCACTGACGGCCATCCCCTCGCCCCCAACCGCCATCCGGTATGGGAGGTGTTCGTGGCCTTCTTGCGGCTGGGCTTGACCTCCTTCGGCGGGCCGGTCGCGCATCTGGGCTATTTCCACCAGGAGTTCGTGGTGCGCCGGCGCTGGTTCGGCGAGCGCGTCTATGCCGATCTGGTCGCGCTCTGCCAGTTCCTGCCGGGGCCGGCCAGCAGCCAGGTCGGCATGGCGATCGGGCTGTCGCGCGCCGGCCTTGCCGGCATGCTGGCGGCGTGGATCGGCTTCACGCTGCCGTCGGCCATCGCGCTGATCCTGTTTGCGCTGACCCTGTCGACCTGGGGCAATGTGCTGCCCGCCGGCATGCTGGCCGGGCTGAAGATCGTCGCGGTCGCGGTGGTGGCGCAGGCGGTCTGGGGCATGGGCCGCTCGCTGTGTCCGGACCGCCCGCGCGCGACGATCGCCGCGGTCGCGGCCTGCGTGGTGGTGCTGGTGCCGGGAGCGCTGGCGCAGGTCATGGTGATGGCGGTGGCCGCATTGCTCGGCCGCGCGATGCTGAAGACCGCGCCGGCCGCCGAGCACGACCCTTTGCCGATCGCCGCCGGCCGCCGGCTCGGCGCGCTGCTGCTATTGCTGTTCGCCGCCTTGCTGGTCCTGCTGCCGCTGGCGGCGCAAACCTGGCCCGGCCAGGCGCTGGCACTGACCGATGCGTTCTACCGGGCCGGCTCGCTGGTGTTCGGCGGTGGCCACGTGGTGCTGCCGCTGCTGCAGGCGGCCGTGGTTCCCACCGGCTGGGTCGACAACGACGCCTTCCTGGCCGGCTACGGCGCGGCCCAGGCGGTGCCCGGTCCGCTGTTCACCTTCGCCGCCTTCCTCGGCGCCGCGATGCGGATCGCGCCGAGCGGCTGGGCCGGCGGTGCGCTGTGCCTGGTCGCAATCTTCCTGCCGTCGTTCCTGCTGGTCGCCGGCGCGCTGCCGTTCTGGGAGCGGCTGCGCCGCAGCCCGCATGCGCAGGGCGCGCTGGCCGGCGTCAATGCGGCAGTGGTCGGCGTGCTGGTGGCGGCCTTGTACGACCCGGTCTGGACCAGCGCGATCCACCGCCCGGCCGACTTCGCGCTGGCGCTCGCGGCGCTGGTGGCGCTGATGTTCTGGAAGCTGCCGCCGTGGCTGGTAGTGCTGGCCTGCGCGTTCGGGGGTTGGGGGTTGTCGCTGTTGCCGCTGTGATCCCGCTGTGATCGCGCTGTGATCCCGCTGTGATCCCGCTGTGATCGCGCTGTGATCCCGCTGTGATCCGATCCCGGCGGATCGGACCCGGCGCCGTTGGCATGCGGCGTGCTTGAACGACGGATGCGGTTCCGCAGCACCGCCAGCCACGCGCCATGTCCTCGCCATCCCGCCCCACCCCACCCGATGACGCACCCGACGACGCACCCGACGACGCGCCGGAACCGTCCGACCAGCGGCCCGCCACGCTCGATGCCTGCCGCCGCTGCGACCTGTGGCGCAATGCCACCCACGGCGTGCCCGGTGACGGCCCGGCGCCGGCGCCGGTAATGGTGGTCGGCGAACAGCCCGGCAACCAGGAAGACCTCGCCGGCAAGGCCTTCGTCGGTCCCGCGGGCCGGCTGCTCGACGAGGCCTTCGAGAAGGCCGGCTTGTCGCGCGAGTCGGTATTCCTGACCAACGCGGTCAAACATTTCAAATGGGAACTGCGCGGCAAGCGGCGCTTGCACAAGACGCCGGCACAACGCGAGATCGAGGCATGCGGCTATTGGCTCGAGGACGAGCTGGAACGGGTTGCGCCGCGCGTGGTGGTGGCACTCGGCGCGACTGCACTGAAGGCCGTGCTGGGGGTCAAGGCAACGTCGCTGCGCAAGGTGCTGCGCCAGCCGATCGAGCACGAGGGCCGCACCGTGATACCGACCTACCACCCGTCCTATGCGTTGCGCGTGCCCGATCCCGCGGCGCGCGAGGCCGCCTTCGATGAAATCGTCGCGGCCTTGAAGCTGGCCGCGAAGGTCAGCGGCAAGCCCGCGCGCAAGCGCGCCGGCGCGACGGTGGCCAAACCGACTGCGGCGCCCCCATCCAACGCTGCTTCGAGGCCCCGCGCGAAGCCGGCGCCCAAGCCTCGGCGAGCGGCGAAATCCTAGCGCCCGCCAGTGCCGTCCTCGTCGTCCTCGTCGTCCTCGTCGTCCGGCCCGGACTCGGCGCCGCGATCGGTCAACCAGGGCCGTCCGCGCGTGGGCGGATGGACCGGCACGCGCTGCTGCATCGCCGCCTTGGCCAGCATATGCGCGCTGATCGGCGCGGTCAGGAACAGGAAGGCCGTCAGCAGGATCTCGTGCAGGCTCCAGCCCTCGCCGAGGCTGCTGAAGTAGACGACCGACGCGATGACCACGCCGCCGACGCCGAGCGTGGTCGATTTGGTCGGCCCGTGCAGCCGCATGAAGAAGTCCGGCAGGCGCAGCAGGCCGATCGCGCCGACCAGCGTGAACAGGCTGCCGATCAGCAGCAGCGCGCAGACGATGGCTTCGAGGTAGAACGGCATCGCGGAGCCCCCTACTTCAGCTCGATGATGTCGCCGCGCTGCAGGTACTTGGTCAGCGCGACCGTGCCGATGAAGCCCATCACCGCCAGCAGCAGCGCGACCTCGAAGAACTGCGCCGAGCCGAGCCAGATGCCGAACACCACGATCAGCGCGATCGCGTTGATGTTCAGCGTGTCCAGCGCGACGATGCGGTCCGGCAAGGTGGGTCCGATCAGCAACCGCAGCAACGTCAGCAGGAAGGCGATGCCGAGCATCGCCAGCGAAATCGGAATCACGATGGCAAGCATAGGAAGATCTCCCTCAACGGCGCCTCGTAGCGCGACTTGATGCGCGCGATCATTTCGTCCGCGTCGTCGAGATCCAGCACATGGATCAGCAGACAGCGGCGGTCGTCGCTCAATTCGGCGCAGACGGTGCCGGGGCTCAGCGACACGATGCTGATCAGCGCGGTCAGCGCGATCTCGTGCTCGGCTTCGAGCGGCAGCTCGATAAAGGCCGGCTGCAGGCGCGCGCCACGCACCAATACGAGCCAGGCGACATGCACGTTGGCGACGACGATGTCGACCGCGACATGCCAGACCAGACGCAATGCGAGCCAG